>NZ_JAVJNP010000015.1:0-103910 GCF_040217205.1 Coleofasciculus sp. A1-SPW-01
CGCCCCAGGCAAGTCCCTAAACCCGCCCCTACAAACCATGCCCTTGATAGTCGCCAAGGGTGAACATTCGGTCAGGGCGGGTTTTGGACAAACGTTGTCATCAATCGCCCCAGGCAAGTCCCTAAACCCGCCCCTACAAACTCAAAATGTCTCCGGCGAATTTTGGCAGTGGCTTATCGCCCATCCCGAAATTCCGTTGTGTATTACTGAGGGCGCGAAGAAAGCGGGGGCTTTACTCACCGCCGGCTATGGGGCAATTGCCCTCCCTGGTGTATTTGGTGGCTATCGTGTCCCTAGAGATGAACAAGGAAATCGTATCGGCAAGTCTCGCCTAATCCCCCAGTTACTCAAATTAGCAACGCCGGGGAGAACGATTTATATTGCCTTCGACCAAGACACTAAACCCAGTACCATCAAAGCTGTTAATGCCGCTATTCGTCAGTTGGGATATTTATTAACCCAAAAGGGATGTTCTGTCAAGATAATCAGTTGGCATCCAGACCAAGGAAAAGGGGTGGATGATTTAATTGCCAACCATACTCAAACAGCATTTGACGAAGCCTATCAAACGGCTGTCCCCCTAGATACCTGGAAAGCCCAATCCTTAACCGGGCTGACGTATCCGCCCACGATACAGATAAATCGTCGCTATTTAGGGGAATTATCGATTCCTGAGGATGCCAAGTTGATTGGAATTAAATCCCCCAAAGGGACAGGGAAAACTCAGTGGTTAGAAACAATTGTTCAAGAGGCAATTAAGCAGCAGAAATGGGTTTTGGTGATTGGTCATCGGGTGCGACTCGTGGAGGCGTTATGTCAGCGCTTTGGCTTGAACTATGTCACTCAGATAGAGGATACAGAAACGGGTGCTAGGTTAGGCTATGGTCTCTGCGTTGACTCTCTCCATCCTACGTCTCAGGCTGGCTTTGAGGCGGTGAACTGGTCAGATGGCGTGGTAATTATTGATGAAGTGGAACAGGTTCTTTGGCATGGGTTGGATTCGGATACTTGCAGTAGTAACCGAGTAGCGATTCTGAAATCTCTGAAGACATTGATTCAGAATGTTTTGGGAGATGAGGGACAAGTTTATGTGGCGGATGCGGATTTGAGTGATGTTTCTATCGATTACTTGATTTCTTTATCGGGGGTTCCCCAACATCCTTATATTATTCACAACACCTGGAAACCCAGCGAGGCTGAATCCTGGCGGGTAAACTATTATCCAGAACGTAAGCCAGAACGCTTGATTCAGGATTTGGAACGACACATTGCAGCCGGAGGGAAACCCTTTGTCTGCCTTTCCGCCCAGAAACGGGGGAGTCAGTGGGGAACCTGTACGTTGGAAGCCTATCTACGTTCTCGATTTCCTGAGGCGAAGATTCTCCGCATTGATTCGGAATCTCTGACTGAACCGACTCATCCGGCGTATGGCTGTATGCGTGATTTGGATGGGGTGTTGAGTCAGTATGATATTGTTCTGGCAAGTCCGGTGATTGAAACGGGTGTCAGTATTGAGTTGCAGGGACATTTCACCTCGGTTTGGGGAATTGCGATTGGGGTGCAAAGTGAGAACTCGGTGCGTCAGGCGTTGGGGCGAGTGCGGGAAAATCTGCCTCGGTTCCTGTGGGTGGCGTCTTGTGGGTTTAATCGGGTGGGCAATGGTTCTACGTCGATTCCGGCGTTGCTGACATCGGGACGACGTTTGACTCAGCTTAATATTCGATTATTACAACAATCTGATTTTGATGCCCTGGATGATATTGAGACGGGTTTTCAGGCGGAATCGCTATTGTGTTGGGCAAGAATGGCGGTGAGGCATAATGCGTCGATGTTTCAGTATCGGGAATCGGTACTGGCGGCGCTGCGTGGGGAAGGGCATCAGGTGGTTGAGGCTTCGGAAGAGGAGATGGGAGAAGGGGGTAGTGTGTCCTCTGTTTCCCAGACACCGGGAAAGATTGAACCCGATTCGCTGACGGCTGCGATCGCGGCGGTGAAAGACCAAAATTATCAAGCAGAATGTTTAGCGATCGCGCGGGCTAAAAATCTGAGTGATCATCAATATCATACTGGGCAAAAACGATTAGTGAAAACCCTTGCCCAACGACGGGCGATTCGCAAATATGAGTTAAAGCAGCGTTATCGAATTCCAGTGACTGCCCAACTGGTGGCTAAGGATGATGAGGGTTGGTATCAAAAGCTATTGCTGCATTATTTTCTCACCTTAGGGCGAGATCATTTAGCGCAACGGGATGCGGCGATGGCACGTAAATTGATTGAGTTAGGCGGTGGAAGTATTTTCTTGCCCGATTTTAATCGTTCTCAATTGGGGGCGGCGGTAGGGACAATGGAACTTTTGGGGGTTCCCGTTTTGTTAACGGATCGGGGGCGTGAGTTAAGAGGGACAGATGAGGATTTGCAGGCGATGGCGCGATTGGCATTATCGAATCGGGCGTCGATTAAAACCACGTTGGGGATGGGATTGGCGCGAAATGCGACACCGATTCGGATTGTCCGGCGTTTGTTAGATAAAGTTGGCTATGGACTTCAATGTATTGGTCGTGAAAGTAAACGTTTAAATCGCGTGCGTGTCTATCAGGTGGTTCATCCCTCGGATGGGCGGTTTGAGGTATTTCAGCAGTGGTTGGCGCATAGTTGTGAGGTGTTAGAGAAGTCTCATCAACGACTTGATGCTTGTTCAAAAGAGGCAAAAAATAAGGCTGATGTTGATGCCGGGGTTGACTATGTACAGCTTTGTCTTAATTTGTCGGATTGTTGATTGTCATTTGTCATTTGTCATTTGTCATTCTGAATGAAGCGACAGCGGAATGAAGGATCTCATTAGTGCAGCAGGGGGAGAAACAGCTGACCCGTTAAAATATCCCCTGCTTGCAGGCAGTCAGGGCGGGTTTAGTTACTTATGGGTGATGTCAGAAATGATAGTAAGCTGTCATGCATTTAAATTGGGTATTAGTAGCGAGCAAGATGCTCGCACTACAAGGCTTTCGCCGTTATTGATATTAAGGTTTAAATGCCGAACAGCTTAGTGAAACCCGCCCCTACACATTCAAAATAGAGACGTATTAAGCTATGTCTCTACACGGTTTCACGCTTGAGCCGGCTGATATAATAAAGGATCTAACTTTCCCTGACTATCTAAACTGTAGAGATCATCACAGCCACCGATATGCTGGTTGTTAATAAAAATCTGGGGAACGGTTCGCCGTCCGTTTGCTCGTTCTGCCATTTTCATTCTGGCACTTCCATCGCCGTCGATTTTATACTCTGTGAAGTTAACGCCTTTCCACCACAGTAATATCTTGGCACGAATACAAAAGGGGCAAGTTTGCCAGGTGTAAATTTCCACGTTAGCGTTGATGCGTTCGGGATGACGTCCGAGGAGGGAGTTGATCAAGTTGAACATTTTATCACTATTTTCAAGGGTTCTATTTTCTATTCTAAGATATTAAGGTGTGTTAAGCCAATCCTTGTCCTCTATCATTTTTTACCGCTAGTGCTAGCGTAATTTAAAATTATTAAAGAATAATATTACATTAATTTATATAACAAATCAACATTATTTTTTCGGGGTTACGCACTAGGGAATACAGCAGTTCGTTTCATCGATTAAATGACCGCCTAAACCACCCTACAGAGAATTAATGGTTTTGCAATCAATGGTCTCTCAGTTTAGATTAAGTTATTTAGTTTACCGGAATTTTCACCAAAGAGCTTGATAGTAATGGTAACATGTTACCTCCAATCGCTATGTTGGAGTTAGCAGTTGGAGATGAAGGAATTCAGACGGGAGATATCAGACGGGAGATATCTGATGGGTTCAAAGCTGAAAACCTGGATTAAGCAGTGGCAAGGAGTATTATTAATCGCACCGAGTGTGACGTTGATTATCCTTGCCCTGAATGCGGCGGGTTTATTTCAGCTATTGGAATGGGCTACTCTGGATCAATATTTTCGGCTGCGCCCTCAGGAATCCCCAGATTCTCGTATTCTCTTAGTCACGATTGATGAAACGGATATTAATCAGGTGGGGCGGTGGCCCATTCCGGATGGGGTTTTGGCTGATTTAATTACTACGCTGAAAGCGGCTGAACCACGAGTGATTGGTTTAAATCTGTATCGAGATTTACCTGTAGAACCGGGACATCAGCAATGGGTGGAGGTGATGCAGTCTACGCCAAATTTAATTGGGGTAGAAAAACGAGTGGGCGATCGCGTGGCTTCTCCACCCACTCTGGACGCTTTAAACCGAGTTGCTTTGGCGGATCTGATGGTGGATGCGGATGGCAAGATTCGCCGAGGGTTATTGTCGATTAAACAGGAAAATGATGAGTTGCAATTAAGTTTAGCCGCCCGTTTAGCGTTACAGTATTTAAAGGCTGAGGGGATTACCTTAGAGGAGATTAATGCTAATCAGCAGCGTTATCGCTTGGGGAAAACTATCTTTACGCCTTTCCAGACTCATGATGGGGGGTACGTGGATGTAGATGCGGGAGGGTATCAAATTCTCTTAAATTATCGCGGTGTTTCAGACAGCTTTGATACCGTTTCCTTAAGGGATTTTTTAGCCGATCGCCTTCCGCCGGAAAAAATCCGCGATCGCATAATCTTAATTGGGTCTAAAGCCCAAAGTACAAACGATTTATTTTTTACCCCTTATGATAGCACAATATTTGCCCCTCCCCGTCGCGCCGCTGCTGTTGTTATTCACGCGAATTTAACCAGTCAAATTATCAGTAGTGCCATTGATGGACGCCCCTTGATTAAAGTCTTAGCCAATCCAGTCGAAGGGGTACTGGTTTTGTGTTGGTCGTTTCTGGGTGCAGCCGGAAGTTTAGTTTGGCTAAAGAATAAATGGTTGAATCCCAAAACCTTACTTCAATTACTTGCCCTAGGCATTTATATTGTATTAGCAAGTGGTTGTAGTTTAATTGGCACGTATCTCTTATTTCTAGCCGGGTGGTGGTTACCTGTAATTCCTTCACTACTCGCCTTGACGGGTTCAGCCGTTATCACTGCCGATTATCAGAGTCGGCGGTTACAGCAGGAAGCGCAACAGAAATATCGCCGTATCTTTGAAAATGCCCTAGAAGGTATTTTTCAGACCACTCTTGATGGACGCTATCGCAGTGCAAATCCCGCATTGGCAAAGATTTATGGGTATAAGTCTCCAGAGGAACTAATTACCAGTATTACTAATATAAAAACTCAGCTTTATGTTGACCCGAAGCGGCGAGATTACTTTATTCAACTAATGGAACAACAAGGAGAAGTTGTCGGCTTTGAGTCGCAAGTTTATCGCCGGAACGGTAGCATTATTTGGATTTGTGAACATGCGCGATCGGTTTGTGATGATCAAGGAAATGTTCTTTACTATCAGGGATTTATTGAAGATATTAGCGAACGGAAGCAAGCGCAAGTCGAGCGTGAAGCGTTTACTAGAGAACTTTTCCAGTTGAATCAATCGTTCTCCCAGTTTGTCCCCCGACAATTCTTGCAGTTACTCAAAAAGGACAGTATTTGTGATGTTAAATTAGGCGATCAATCTCAGCAAAATATGTCAGTTCTCTTTGCGGATATTCGCAACTTTACGAGTTTATCAGAGGCGATGAAGCCGCAAGAAACCTTTAACTTTATCAATCGTTATCTTTCCTATATGGAACCTGCCATTATCCAGAATCAAGGCTTCATTGATAAATACATTGGTGATGCAATTATGGCGTTATTTAGTGGCAGTGCCGATGATGCGGTCAACGCAGCAATTGATATGTTGCAACACTTAAAATGCTATAATCAAGAGCGACAAAAAGCCGGAGAATGTCCTATCGAAATCGGAATTGGGATTAATACTGGCTTGATGATGTTGGGGACAGTGGGCGGTAAAACCCATATTAATAGTACGGTGCTGAGTGATGCTGTGAATTTAGCCTCTCGCTTGGAACATTTGACTAAAGAGTATGGGGTATCGCTGCTGATTTCACATTACACCTTTGACCATTTGCGTGACCCTTCTAACTATTCGTTTCGTATCATTGGTCGGGTCAAGGTTAAAGGTAAATCCCAAACCGTGTCGGTGTTTGATGTGTTTGATGCTGATCCGCCTCCTGTGCGTCAGCGGAAGCTGAAAACAAAGACAATGTTTGAACAAGCATTATGCCTTTATTCGCAACGAGAGTTTAGTAAGGCGGCTAAATTATTTCAACGGTGTCTAGAGTTTGTGCCTGAGGATAAAACCGCTAAAATTTATCTGCAACGCTGCCATAAGTAGAGATGTAATAGGCTAGATTGGCACACAGGTAACATGCCGTTTTTAATTTTATAAAAATTTTAATCTTCCTCCAAAAGAGTACGGGTATGGTTACAACGGGACTGTATAGAGAAAAAGAACCGAATCATTGGGTTTAACCTCTTGTCAATGAATTTTACCGGATTTTTTGTCTCAAATCCAGTTCAACTGATGAATCCAGTTAATCTTAACTCTCTACCGCTCAAGCTAAACAGTCAAAAAGCATTAAAATGGTTCTGCTGTTTTGGACTTGTATCCAGTCATATTTTTTATGCGGCAAAGATTAATGCCCAACTGATTCCTGATGATACGTTAGGTGCAGAAAATTCAATCGTTGTTCCCCAAGAGGCGCGGGATTTGATTCAAGGGGGGGCAAGACGAGGGAGTAATCTGTTCCACAGTTTCCAGGAGTTCAATGTTGATCCCGGACAGCAGGTTTACTTTACTAATCCTGGGGAGGTTGACCATATTCTCACTCGTGTCACGGGAACGAATCTATCCAATATTTTTGGCACTCTCGGTGTGGAAGGGGCGGCAAGTTTATACTTAATTAATCCTAATGGAATTATTTTTGGTAAAGACGTTAGGTTAGATGTAACAGGTTCATTTATGGCGAGTACGGCGGATGGGATTCGCCTGGGTGAACAGGGATTATTTCGGGCAACAGAACCTGAAGAAAGTACACTCTTATCGATTCAGCCAGGGGTATTCTTTTTTAATTATTTGACGAGTGAATCGGCAACGATTACCAATGCGGGAAATTTATCGGTGGGAGGGAATCTTACTCTAGCGGCTAATACTCTTAATTTACAAGGTCAGCTTATCGCTGGGGATAATCTTACTCTGCACGCTAATCATACTATAAATATTCGAGACAGTCTGGTAAATCCGTTCATCGCTAAGGCTGGCGGAAATATGCAGGTACAAGGCGATCGCACAATTGATATTTTTGCCCTGAATCATCCGGATAGTGGTGTTTTCGCCAATGGGGATATGGTATTCCGTTCAGTTAATCCTGTGCAAGGGGATGCCCATTTCTGGAGTGGAGGCGAGTTTCGCATCGAACAGCTTGATGGGAATCTGGGAACTCTGAGGAGTCCCCATGATCCGGTGATTCGCAGCCGTGGGGATGTTTTAATGGGGGCTTATCAAGGCGCTTCACTGCATATTTTTGCGGGCGGAAGTGTAACGATTCCGGGTGGTGTTTTGATCAATAACGTCGATGCCGAAAATGGCATTGTTGAAAATGTTACTCTATCTGATGGTACATCAATATTAATTAATGGGAAAAATCAACCCACCCTGGATATCCGGGCTGGAACTACCGCTTTTGGGATTCCAGTTATCAATGGAATTCCATCGGATGGAATTATTGTCCCGCCGTTCCCCAATCCCCTGGAAAGTCCCACCAGTGCTAATATTACCATTGGCGATATTCTGAACTCAGGAGGAACTGTATTTTTAACTAATCAGTATCAGCCCAATCCCTCCTTATCTGGGGATATTACTGTTGGTTCAATAAATACCAGTTCCTTAGTTGGAAAAGCCGGTGATATCTTACTCCAATCCGTTGGTGATATTGCTGTGAGTGATATTTATGCTAATGGACTAATTGGGGGTCGTATTTCCCTAACAAGTGGCGCAACCCTAACCATCGATAATTCAATCATTGCTAGCGTCAGCAGTTTAGGAAAAGGCGGTGATATTGAACTCTCAGCCCCGTCTCTGGTGTTGAGTGGTGGGTCGAAAATTTTCAGCGTTACGGTTGGTTCTGGACAAGGAGGTAATATTGAGGTTAGCGCTGATTCAATTCGTGCTGACGATAACTCGGATATTAATACAATTGCAGCTAGTATAAATGATATCAATAATATCACTAATATTATCGAAATTATTGGCTCACCGACTGGTGATATTGGAGAACTCGATCAATTTTTTCAACCCAACACCCCATCTGGGAGTGTTTCCGGATCAGGAGGTAATATTCAGGTTAGTGCAGAATCGATTATCTTGGAAGATGAATCGAATATTGCGACAGCTACCTTTGCAAATGGTGGACAGGCGGGCAATGTGAGAATTAATGCGGCTTCAGTCAACCTGCTGGATGACGGTAGCTTAGGTTCTCTTACGTATGGGTTGGGTGATGCTGGAGATTTAACCCTAAATACTCGCCAATTACTGATTCAAAATACCAAAATTCAGTCAGGAATAGGAACAGGAATTTCTACCGCCGCCCAACCTTATAGCAGTGGTGATGCTGGGGATTTAATCATCAACGCTGAATCGATAAAAATTATTGGCAATCAACCCGGTGCGGCTGTTGCTCCAACTGACCTAAATAGCCTTTTAGAGTTGACTAATTTGGTCACAGGTTTAACCTCTGGAACTCAAGGTAGTGGAGATGCTGGAAATATTACAATTAATAGCGATCATTTGGTGGTGCGAGATGGTGCTGGAATTGTTACTTCGGCTGCCCCGAAAAGTACAGGAACTGCCGGAAACTTAAGCCTGGATGTGACTCAGATAGAATTACGGGGGAAGGGAGGAATAGGCACGTTTAGTTTAGCCTCTGGTGATACCAAGGCTGGTGATTTGTACATTAATGCCGAGCAAGTGAAACTTCGGGATGGCGCTGTAATTGGTACAGGGACGCTATCCGGAAATGGGGGGAATATTATCCTCACTGGAACGGATTTATTACTGATGCGAAATAATAGTTTAATCAGTACTACAGCCGGACAAACTGGGGCGGGTGGAGATGGTGGCGATATCAATATTGATGCTAAGTTTATCATAGCGATTCTGGATGAAAATAGTGATATTGTGGCTAATGCTTTTGAGGGAGATGGGGGGGATATTGACATAACAACACAAGGCTTTTTTGGCTTACAGGTGAGTGATAAACTTACCCCAAATAGTGATATTACAGCGAGTTCTCAGTTAGGCATTGATGGCAGAATTACGATTAATACTCCCAATGTTGATCCCTCTCGCGGCTTAACTGAATTACCGTTTAATTTTACTGATCCGTCGAATCAAATTATCGCGGGTTGTCCGGCTGATACCGGGAATCGCTTTACTGCTATCGGACGCGGCGGTATTCCCGATAATCCCCGTGACTATTTGCAAGGAAATTCGGTTTGGCAAGATCGGCGAAATGTGGCAGGGTTTTTGGATAATAAACCTGCTGTAAACCTGCCATCTGAGACACCTAAAAAGCAGATAATTGAAGCTGAAGGTTGGATTGTGGATGAAAATGGTACGGTGATTCTGACGGCTAAATCGAGTGGAGGTAACAGGGTGGATTTTGGGGAAGGATCGTCTTCTTGTGGGGGGAGAAATGACTTAGATTAAATTTAATGGGTGAGATTGCAATTATATTTTTTAACGCAGAGGAACGCAGAGGTTTTCGCTTCAGGTAGCAGAGGTGATTGAAGGATGGGGAGATAATTTTATAGAATGGGGGAAATAACTGGAAATGATCGGACAAAGGACGAATGACAAATGACAATAGTAACTCGTACTGATTTACCCCCAGCATTTCCTGATCATACTCAACTTCCTGAATCAGATGGTACGTTTGTGAAAAATTTTCAGGCGCATCCTCAAAGCATTATTTTAACCGATTCTATTGGCTCAGTTTTACGACAACTTCATCCTGATGGTCAATATGCTATTGGACAAGATTGTGGTATCTACTGGCGTGAAACTGACCCCCCAGAAAAAGGGGCTGAAGCACCGGATTGGTTCTATGTTGCTAATGTTCCGCCGCTGCTGAATGGAGAAATTCGCCGTTCTTATGTTTTATGGCGAGAATTCATGGCACCAACGATTGCGATTGAGTTTCCTAGTGGAAATGGAGAAGAGGAACGGGATGCTACACCTTTATCAGTTTCGGCTGAGGGTAAAACTACGAAACCGGGTAAATTCTGGGTTTATGGACATATTATTCGCATTCCTTACTATGCCATTTACGAAATTAAAAATGGCAAATTAGAAGTGTATCATCTGCAAGATTTTTCCTATCAACGGATAGAACCTAATGAACGGGGTCATTATTCTATTCCACCGTTAGAAGTCGAACTCGGACTTTGGCAGGGAACGTATCAAAATCAAACCCAACTCTGGCTGCGCTGGTGGGATAGTGAGGGCAATCTTTTACTAATTGGTGAAGAACGGGCTGAATTGGAACAGCAACGAGCGGAAACCGAACGACAACGAGCGAAAAAAGCCGAACAAAAAGTGGCAAAATTAGCTGCACGATTACGGGAAATGGGGATTGACCCGGATGCTGACGACTTAGAGTAAATGAGGGGTTATGAAACGGTTAAGAAGAAGCAGTAAAAAGCAACTATTTTTCTGGGGATTAGTCCTAGTCACTTGCTTCGTGGTGGTGACGGTTCGTCCTGTCGCGGCACAGTATTCTTCTAACCGTTTTTTGACCTCTCCCCCTACCCCTCTCCTACAAGGAGAGGGGAGACAGATAGACAATCTAGGAGAGGAGAGTATAGATACTTCTAACCTTGTCAGTCAAGGTAAAATCAATGAGGAATCTGGACATTTAGCTGATACAATAAAGACTTGGCAAGAGGCGGTAAAGGATTATGAAAAAGTTGGCGATCGCATGAATCAGGCGTTAGCGTTACATTACTTATCCTTAGCCTATCAAGACGGGGGACAATGGCAACAAGCAGAAGTGACGATTAACCAAAGTCTTGACTTACTCCAACCCCAAGCCAATCCCGCGATTCTAGCCCCCATTTTAAATACCAAAGGGAGTCTGCAACTAGCAATGGGACAACCGCAGGCGGCGCTAGACACCTGGAAACAGGCGGAAACGGTTTACGCCCAAGCCGATGATCAGATGGGGGTATTGGGGAGCAAAATTAATCAGGCTCAAGCATGGCAAAGTTTGGGAATGGTTCAGCGATCGCGGCAACTTCTCGAATCGGTACAGCCACAGCTAACCACCCAACCGGATTCTATCATGAAAGCCACTGGATTACGTAGTCTGGGTAGGGTCTGGGAAGCTATCGGTGATTTGCCAGCCGCCCAGACTATTTTACAAGAAAGTTTAGCTGTAGCACAACGCCTTAATTCTGCCCCCGATATCAGTGCAGCTTTGCTAAGTTTAGGTAATATTAGCCGCAATTTGGCAGAAATGCCAGCCGCATTAGCCTACTATCAACAAGCCGCCGAAATCGCCACGACTCCTCTATCTCAAGTCCAAGCAAAACTCAACCAACTTAAGCTAATAATTCATTTAGAACAGTTTACCGACGCCCAAGAATTAGTTCCCCAAATTCAACGTAATTTGTCCCAGTTGTCTCCGAGTCGAGAGGCGATTTATGCCCAGGTTAACTATGCTGAACGTTTAATCGAACTCGTCGAAACTGCCGACTTGCACCCTCAAGAAATCAATTATAAAACTATCGCCCAACAGTTAGCCGATACCCTGAAAGCGGCAAAACGCTTAAATGATAAACGGGCAGAATCGCTGAGTTTAGGCATCCTCGGAAAAGTATACGACAAAACCCAACAATGGTCTCAAGCTCAAGATTTAACCGAACAAGCCCTATTTTTGTCTCAGAGTATCAACGCGGCTGACTTATCCTATCAATGGGACTGGCAACTGGCACAAATCCTGACAAAGGTGGGCGATAAAAAAAGCGCGATCGCGGCAAATAAACAGGCATTTGATACAGTACAATCCTTACGGGGGGATCTGGTTGCCATGAATGCAGATGTGAGATTTTCCTTTCAAGAGGAAATCGAACCCATTTATCGTCACCTCGTTAGTCTTTTATTAGACTCTCCCTCACCCGAACATCTGCAACAAGCCCGGACTGTGATTGAATCCCTACAATTAGCCGAACTAGAAAACTTTTTCCGCACCGCCTGTTTAGAGACGCAAGCCGAACAAATTGATACCGTCATCGAAAAAGGTGATACGAAAGCGGCGGTGATTTACCCAATTATTTTACCCAACCGTTTAGCGGTAATTCTTTCCTTACCCGGACACCCTCTACAGACTTACCACACCAATGTATCTTCCCCAGACATTGAAGCCACAATCAGCCGTTTACGCCAAACCATGAATCCGGCGTTATCGAATAAAGAACGGCTCAAGCTATCCCAAACGGTTTATGATTGGCTAATTCGCCCGATTGACAATCAATTAACCAGTAATCAGATTAAAACCTTAGTCTTTGTTCTGGATGGCGTTTTGCGTAATATACCCATGACAGCCCTCTATGATGGCAACCAGTATTTGATTGAAAAATACAGTGTAGCGTTAACACCAGGATTGCAGTTACTCGAACCGCGATCGCTCAAACAAGTTCCCCTATTTTCTTTAACAGCAGGATTAACGGAAGCCCGTCAAGGGTTTCTTCCCTTACCGGCGGTTAAGCAAGAAGTTAAAGAAATTAGTGATGATTTACCTTCAGAGATTCTATTGAATGAAACCTTTACTCATGCCAAAATAGAAAAGGAACTCAAAAACCATTCTGTTAACATTCTCCATCTTGCCACCCATGGTCAGTTTAGTTCGCAACCCAAAGACACCTTTATTCTTACCTGGGATAAACGCCTCAATGCCAATACTTTATCTCAATTGCTTAAAACGAGAGAACAAAGCAATTCTGAACCGATTGAACTATTAGTTCTCAGTGCTTGTCAAACGGCGACTGGAGACAAACGAGCCGCTTTAGGATTAGCTGGATTAGCGGTGCGTTCTGGCGCTCGCAGTACAATTGCTACGCTTTGGTCAGTGAATGACCAATCCACTGCCGATACCATGATTAAATTTTATCGCCATTTGCGCCAAGGTGATGGCAACCGAGCGGAAGCCCTGCGGCAAGCTCAGTTATCATTATTAAAGCAAGAAGCCTATCAGCATCCCTATTACTGGGCACCTTTTGTTTTAGTGGGAAACTGGCTGTAATTCTTAATCAGAAAAAGCAGGGTTCAAAAACGTATTATTTTGGGGTCAGAGGTTGCTCAATTCCAACCAAACATAAATCCGAGGAGGATTGAAATCATGAACGTAGTTAAATCTTTATCCCTATTCGGCATTGCTCTATCCTTGGAAGTGTTAGTCGTTCCGGATTTAATGGCACAATCTGACTCAATTAATACCCAGTTGTGGGTAACATTTGAGCCGCCCAAAGAAGGCACTCCATACGATACAACTGGTGGCGCATCTCGGGGAACCTGTCCGGGGGATGAACTGATGGACAATGAAAGCTTATCCTCGTTAATGCCCACCCATAGCGAAACGGATGTTAAACGTCCCAGTTTTGCTGTATATCTTCCCAAAACCGGAGCTAAACAAGTATTTTTTAGCTTAAAAGATGCTGATGAAGACTATTTTTATCAGACACAACTGCCACTACCGACAACTCCGGGTACGTATCGTTTAGAGTTGCCAACCGATGCTCCAGCAATAGATTCTAATAGAGAATATCGGTGGTCTATAGGGTTGATATGTGGGCAAGCCGTCGATCCTAATGATCCTAGAGTTGGTGGGATGATTCTGTATAGGAGTCCCTAGTGCAAGAAGGCAGAAATAACGCCAACAGCTAACATCTCCCCCCGCGATTGCCTTACCAATAAGGCGGAGGATCGGTTGTAGGTTGAGTTGACGCTTGTTCCCCAACCAAACTCATTATCCCAGATCCCCGACTTCTTCAAGAAGTCGGGGATCTTGCTTGGACTTGGTAGTAGTATGAGTAAGGTGATTAGATCACGGTAAAATAAGTCTGGGTTAAACTATCAGCATTCACCTGATTGAGAATAGCTAACACCGTATTATCTGCCGATTTAATTAAGGTATTCCTATGTCGATGCTATCAGGAATAATCACACCGTTCTCGTCAAAGTCAACCACCAAGCGACCCACGTATTTATAGTTCCCATCGGTGTTAACCACAGCAACGGGATTGCCGTCAGATTCGGATTCACTACCCGGTGATTGAGGCGACGTAGGGGCGCATAGACGTGCGCCCTTTTCCCGGCTATGAATTCCCCTCATAAGTATAGGAAATTTCTCCATTCTTTATAAAGAGTTTAGCATTATATTTTTGTTTAAACTTTTTCTTTAGATTCTGTATTTCCGTTGAGTTAATTGGACATCTTGTGCTTGAAATAAAGCAGAGTTTAATGAGAGATTTACAATTACAGGACAACAACTCAATCCCTCGTTCAATTTGCTCCACTGCATGCTGAACATTAGAACCTTTTAACTCAATATAAACCTCTTCTTCATTGGGCAATATGAGCAAATAGTCGCATCTGATACCTTCTTTAATCACACAATCATCTACCTGAACAACTTTTATCGTAGCCCGATTGGGATTATGCAGTCGAAATTTACTTCGTTTATTTCGACTTCCAGGATCAGTCACAACAATATTGGTATCACTCTTGATTGTTTCACATCCGGCAAAATTTTTCATGGATTGATATCGAGGAGTTGATCAAACTGAATGGCTAGTTCATTTGATACGTCATCAATAATATTCGTATCTATTAATCCGGTTTCAAGATCAAGAATGGAATGGCAATAACCATCCGCTAAAGAATAGACAGCCAGATCATTAGGATCAAGGAATCTGGATGTCGGAACATAACGAGCTATTTCTTTTTTCTTTTCTTCAGTAGCATTAGCCGCCAAGAATCCGGCTTGAATAAGATTATTGAAAGCCGTTAATATATAAGGACTATGAGTTGTAATGAAAAACTGTAAGTTATCTTTCCCAGAGTTATAGACTGTAGAAATTAGCTCCACCATATCTCTCTGAGCGGCTGGAAAAATATGTGCCTCTGGCTCCTCAATATATATTGATTGACCCCCTATTTTGGTGGGTTTAGACAATGCAATTGATCTAAGAATAAGAGCTAATGGCAAGACTTCTTGCTGTCCCGAAGAAGAATTTGAAACACTAATCTTTCTGCCTCCATCCATCTCCAGATAGTCTTCCCCATCTTCTTGAAAATACTTGCCGCAAAGAATTTTTGTATTGAGTATAGCTATTTCCTTATTTAACTGTTTATTATCGCTCCTTCTTCCCAACCTTTCTAGTCTAATCGGATTTTTTACTCTTTCATAGTAATTCCCGAACTCAACCAGAAATGGATCGACAGCTTTGTTCTCAGATAAAAAAGTGAATATACTACTTTTTAGATTCGCAAAAAATGATCGACCTGCTGGAATATATAATTGTGTGAACGTGACAACTTGAGGAACTTTTTTGGCTACATCACGCAAAAATGATCGCTGTATATCATAGATAATATTGAAACGAGAGAGAACACTAACTGGCATATCTTGTTCAGCGGCTTTCTCATTTTGTTTCTGAATGATAGTTCTCAAATAAACAAATTCATCTTTAAAGAATTCTGAATAGTTAAGTACCACTTCCGGTGAGCTGTTCTTGTTTTTTCGTTTTCGGTAAATCTCAATAAAATCTTCACCGACATAATAACAAATTCTAAAATTTGCGTTTCCCCAGGATGATGACGGGAAATATTCATAAAATCGGCTTTTGAAATCTTGATCAAGCTCTTTTTTATATTTTGATCGTTCTGCTGCGTTAAGGATTTCAGATATAAAGCTCTTGAAGTAGAAGAGTAACTTGGCGACGACACTCTTCCCGCTGGCTTGGGGACCAATCAAAATATTAATGGGTTTGACATCTAGCGTAATATCTTTAATTCCCACAAAATCTTTAATTTCAATTCTTTCCATAATTCAATATCAGTAATATACTCTCAGCTTAGTGACAAAAGTGTTATCAGATAAGAGGTTCAGCCATCACAGCAGAAGATTGTATCCAGTAGGATTTTAACCGATCATCGTTCACACTATTACTGGATAAGGCGTTAAGCTAATTGTAGTACATCAGCATCAGAGAAATTTCAGTATAAAATTTTCACCCAAATACAGCAAATTTCTCTGCGTACCTCTGCACCATCCTTTGCGTACCTCTGCGTTAAAAAAATATAATATGAGTGCGAAGTCTCATGTACGGTTCTCAGGGGAGGGGAGAGGGGCGACCCTCAAACTTTACCCGACCATTACGCCCAGAAAACATAAGAAATTAGGGCTAAGGTTCCCTACTACGAACCCAAGCTAATCTACCCAATTAGGTGTGCCACGCCACTACAAAAGTGACATGCGTATCAGGTCATACAGAAAAGGGGAGAAATTTCTCCCCTGCTCCTCGGCTCTCCTGCAAGCTTCACCGAAAACGTTTTAGTTTACTGGCTGTTGAATCTGGGTTGAAGGAGAGGCGTCTGGAGCCACAGATTCGATCACATCGACTTCACCTACCCGATTGAGGGGCCAAAAGCGGACGATCGCTCGTCCAATAATCTTGTCACGCGGGACAAAACCCCAATAGTGAGAATCGTAGCTATTATTGCGATTATCTCCCAACACCAAATAATTGTCCTCAGGCACCGTCACCGGTCCATAGCTGTATTCGGGTTTCTCTTCGATATATTGTTCCCGCAAGGCTTGATCATTGACATAGACTCGTCCTCCCTTCACCTCCACGGTTTCGCCAGGAAGACCAATCACTCGCTTGATAAAGGCGTCTTTGAAATTTTGCTGTTTGAGCGCCTCTGTGGGAGAAAAGACCACAATATCTCCGCGCTGGGGTTGACGGAAGTTATAGCTAATCTTATCAATAATCAAGCGATCGTTAATCTGGAGGGTGGGTTCCATAGAACCTGAAGGGATATATCGCGCTTCTGCCACAAAGCTGCGAATCCCGATCGCGAGAAAAACACTCAAGCCAATGGTCTTGAATCCCTCTACCCAGGGATTTTCTGGCTTTTGTACCGATTGTTTTTCAGGGTCTCGATTTTGGGCACGAGTCATAGCCGTTGAATCACCTTAAGCAATCACGAGTTGGACGATGGAGGAAAATAAGCGGAGGAAAATCAGCCGATTAGTCGGCTCATCTCTTCCAATGTAACCGAAGCGGTTATAACCGACGGGGTTCCTCTAGTAACTGGACAAAATTCGCTCTAAAGTAGGAATACTGAAGCTATTGGGAATTTTAGCATTTTCTTATGTCCTCTGACTCAAGCTTACTCATCCGCCATGCTCGTATTCTCATGCCCACAGGGGACATTTTGCTGGGAGATGTCCTCACTCGTGGTCAAGAAATTGTCCAGATTGCCCCAGACATCTCAGCTTCGGCAGATAGGGAAATCGACGCAACGGGGTTAACATTGTTGCCGGGAGTCATCGATCCACAAGTTCATTTTCGCGAACCGGGCTTAGAACATAAGGAAGACTTATTTACTGCCAGTTGTGCTTGTGCCAAGGGAGGCGTTACTTCATTTCTGGAAATGCCCAACACTCGCCCCCTAACCACAACTCAAGCCGCCTTAGACGATAAGCTGAAACGGGCATCCGAGAAGTGCTTAGTTAACTACGGCTTTTTTATTGGCGCCACACCCGCAAATTTGCCTGATCTGCGTGAGGCACAGCCGACCTGTGGGATTAAGATATTTATGGGTTCGATGCGTGGGGGGCTATTAGTGGATAGCGAGGAAGCCCTCGACCCAATTTTTGCCGAGGGAAGCCGACTAATTGCGGTTCATGCTGAAGATCAACAGCGAATCCGGGAACGGCGGGAAAAATTTGCTGGAATTAATGACCCGGCGATTCACTCCCAGATTCAGGATAATCAAGCCGCCCTAAATGCGACTCAACTGGCGCTGAAACTCTCGAAAAAATATCAGCGACGGCTGCATATTCTGCATCTGTCTACCGGGGAGGAAGCCGAGTTACTCCGTCGAGATAAACCCAGTTGGGTAACGGCTGAAGTCACCCCCCAACACTTGCTCCTCAATACCAGCGCCTACGAGAAAATCGGCACATTGGCGCAAATGAACCCTCCCTTGCGATCGCCCCAGGATAATGCCACTCTTTGGCAAGCGCTATTAGATGGCGTCATTGACTTTATTGCCACGGATCACGCACCCCATACCCTAGAAGAAAAAGCCCAAACCTATCCCAATAGTCCCTCAGGAATGCCAGGAGTGGAGACATCCTTAGCCTTAATGCTCACCCAAGCCATACAAGGACGCTGTACCCTTGCCCAAGTCTCCAACTGGATGTCTACGGCTGTAGCTAAAGCCTATCGCATTCCCAACAAAGGCGCGATCGCTCCCGGTTATGATGCCGATTTGGTCTTAGTAGACTTAGAAAATTACCATCCGGTGCGGCGAGAGGAACTCTTAACTAAATGTGGTTGGAGTCCCTTTGAAAGCTGGAATTTGACTGGATGGTCAGTGATGACTATTGTGGGGGGTCAAGTGGCTTATGAACGGGGAAAACTGCACACAGAGGTACGCGGTCAAGCCTTGAGGTTTGATGGGTAAAACTGTGACTCTTCCTTTGGCTCAGTAATAAACCGTCTGCTTTAGAGTCTTCTACCCTCTGCCTTTTGCTATCCCTCAAACCCACCCTGTCTGAATGATTAATTAAGGCAAAGGACAAATGACGAATGACAAAGGACAAATACTATGACATTAGAAGCGCAAAAGCGATCACCACTTAAAGCTATTTTGATCGTCTTAATTGCTTTAATTTTAATTGTTTCTGCCTCTATAGGCGTAACCTTAACTGTTTCAGGAGGAGATATGTTTGCTGGAAAACGACCCACGAATCTTGGTGTTGAGTCAGGGAAGTTAACTACCTGTCCCGAAACGCCAAACTGTGTCAATAGTCAAGCTCAAGATGCCCAACATAAAATTGATCCGTTAACCTACAAATCAGCACCAGCTAAGGCAATAGCTGACCTGAAAACCGTGATTGAGAACATGGAAAGAACCAAAATTATCACGGAATCAGAGAATTATCTCTACGCCGAATTTACGACTAAACTGATGGGGTTCGTCGATGACGTAGAATTTTTCCTAGATGAAGAAGCGAATGTTATCCATGTTCGTTCAGCATCGCGTTTAGGACAATCCGATTTAGGCGTCAACCGCAAACGAGTGGAAACCATTCGCGCCAAATTCAACGAACTGCAAACCTAACAGGACTTACGCACAAACTCCACATATAGTAGGGGTACGGCAATGCCGTCCCCCTACAGGTAGTGCCTTCACTGCTTTTTCATGTCACGAGCCATTTTGCGGAACATATCCATGCTGGAATCCCTAGAGTCAGCGCGGCGGCGCTCAAAACTGTTTGGCTGTGACTCACTTACTTGCTGGTTTTGAGGAGTTGGCAACGGTTCAGGAGTGGCGCTGATTTGCTTATTGGAACGGATGACTTGCCCAAAAGCCGAGGTTTCGACCTCCTGCTGTAAGCCCTCCCCTAGGTTGTCTTTTTTCTTAGCAAACCGCTTCTTTACAGATGTGGGCGATCGCATATAGTTAATATCACCGAACGTCTTGGCGTCGTCTGGCTCTAAGAAGTAGGATCGCCGTTTTTGGGCTTCTGCGGCTTGTTCCGCTTCGTCTGTCTCCTCATCGACGTACTTGCTCTTTAACCCAAATAAATTACTTAGAAATCCCATAGCGAACTAATCCTGCCCTTAATTGATTACCTTTGTTACTTTATGTTAACAATAATTAATAATTATGTAAATGTTGTTCTAAAACTAGCTGAGTGAGGTAATAAACTGTGTAGTTCTTCTGCACTACATTGATCAGCGATAGCCTGTCAACCTGTAGAGACGTTGCAGGCAACGTCTCTACAGGATCTATGTAGTTCAAGCCGCAGAAAATTTAGCTGGATGGCACTAGCCGCTTGCGGAGGGATTCAGCTCGCCGCTTCGCCGTATCATTCTTCGGTTCATGCTTAATCGCTGTTTCATACGCCTCTAACGCTTGAGCGGTTAGCTGCTTGCGCTCGTAAACGTGACCCAAGTTATTGAGAGCTGTCACATAATCTGGCTCTAGTTTTAAGGCTTCCTTATACTGGCGAATGGCAATATCGTACTGATCTTGGGCAAAGTAGGCAAAACCGAGAGCATTATGAACCGGAGCTAGATTGGTTTCCTCAGCATCCGGAGCTTTAAGTCCCTTTTGGAATAGAATAACGGCTTGAGCAAAGAGTTTCTTGTCCAGATAGATACTACCCAACTCGTAGTAGTCTTGGACTGATCCTCGCTCTTTTTGCAGCTTTTGCTCCAGCTTGGAGAGGGTGCTTTCGATTTTACGGGTTTTGAACACTTGGCGAATTACTGCCAAAGCTGCAACGCCAAGCAGGACTAACAATATGATTAGATAAATTTGTGGCAGGGTTTCATCCATAATCCTGTGCAACTTATACGGGACGGGTTTCAATCTTTTATCATGGTAAACCCCAAGCGGCAGCGCGTTCAGCTAACCACCCTTCGGCGTGCCAACGTTCGATCGCCTGATTGACTTGTTGTCGCAGTTCGGTATATTGCAATCCTTTAGGCATTACTATCGCCAAAGCTGCACCAGATAAGCGATAGGGGAGCAATCGATAGTCTGGGTATTGCTGTACCCATCCAGTCAAAACCGTCTGATCAGCAGCAAAGGCGTTGGCTTCTCCCGCCTCAAGGAGAAATAACGCTTCTTGGTAGGAGTCAACGCCGACTAATTGGGCATTGGGTAAAGCATACTTGATCACTGGGATTGTACTCGAACCCTTGATCACCGCGATGGTTTGGTTGTCTAAATCACTCAACAGATTAATTGAGACATCGTTCGTGATAATTCCTGCACCATCCAAATAATAGGGGATACTGAAATCGACCAAGCGGGCGCGGGAATCCGTTACCGTTACTCTAGCGATCGCAATATCAACCTGATCTTCAACTACCACACTCAAGCGATCGCGATTTGCCACTGGCTGCAAAACAACAGCCTCTGGACTCCCTAGCAATTCTTTAGCCAGTCGTCGGGCGATATCAATTTCTAGTCCTTGTAGGCTTCCCGTCGCATCGCGAAAGCCCAAGGGACGCAAATTATCTTTTACCGCAACAATTAATTGACCCCGTTGCTCAATTTCTGCCAATTCAGCCGGATAAGCGGATGGAGGTTGTAAAACAGCCACCCCCATCAATCCAAGTACCACACCGACATTAAAAAACCTTTGGGCGATCATCTATCTGGGATTAGGGATTGGTGATTGGAGATTAGGGAAACCTTCGCAACACTCGATATAACCTGGTTTGTAGGGGCGGGTTTAGGGACTTTCGTTTCACTATTATTGATGATAACGTTGCTTCAAAACCCGCCCTCTGATCCCCCTGCTCCCAGACGTGCCATGGCACGTCTCTACATTGCTCCCTCTGGGATCTCAACCGACAAACTCTAACGAACTTACTTCGCGCCCTGGCTAGCAAGTTCTACAACCTTTTGAAAGCTGGCGGGATCTAACACAGCTAATTGTGCCAACATCTTGCGATTGATCTGAATATTCGCCTTTTTCATCTGACCCATAAGCTGACTGTAGCTTATGCCATTCTGACGAGCCGCTGCATTAATCCGAGTAATCCAGAGGCGGCGAAAATCCCGCTTGCGCTTGCGGCGATCGCGATAAGCGTTCCGCAGTGCTTTCATCACCTGTTGATTTGCTGTACGGAAGAGTTTGGAGTGAGAACCCCGATATCCTTTCGCCAGCTTGAGAACTTTCTTGCGTCGTTTACGGGCGACGTTACCGCGTTTTACTCTTGTCATTAACTCTTCCTAATTGATACAAGCTAGATGGTTATACCTGCCACGGTTAGAGTCTGTCATTCTGAACGAAGCAATAGCGGAGTGAAGAATCTCACCAGATGTTTCGCTGCACTCTGTTCGATTCAGTATGACAAAAGCTCAATTTGTGACCATAAACAGTATATTCGTCTAAAGCAGTCTAAAAATAGGGAAGCATCAGGCGCACATTATCGGCATCCCGTTCATTGACTAAGCTCAGTTTCGACAGACGCCGCTTCCGTCCGGAGTTTTTGCGCTCCAGCAAGTGGCTCTTAAACGCCTTGCGTCGTCTAATTTTACCGTTTCCGGTGGGTCGAAAACGTTTCGCGGCTGCTCTACGGCTTTTCAGTTTCGGCATAAACAACTTTGAATAAGGACACAATCTATAATTGTACTACTCTTCTTGCGGTCTGTAGATGAGGGCTTTTTCGAGATACCTTAATTCTCACGCCGCCTAGGATATGCAGCGAGGAGCCCCGACAACCATTGATTATAGTTTCTATCCAAAATCATAAAAACTTTTAAAAGGCTCACACTTAGTTTGGCGAGGGAGTCACTCTAGACAGTTGAGACTGCGCCGCTTCATAACAATCCAGCTTACCTAGATTACGGCAAAGTTGAGCCGCCTGCTGTAAATCGTTGATCGCGGCTAATCGATTTCCCAGTTGGGCTTGGGCTAACCCTCGTTCGTAGTAAGCTAAAGCATAATCAGGATTTCGTTCAATCGCTTGGGTGTAATCCGCGATCGCACCTAGAGTATCTTCTATTTCCTGACGGGCTACTCCTCGGTTATAGTAAGCGTCTGCCGCCTCTGGATTCAATTGAATCGCTACTGTATAATCCGTTATCGCCCCGCGACTATCTCCTCGACGCTGACGGGCTAAACCACGGTTTTGATAAGCTAGGGCTTGATTAGGTCGTAAATTAATCGCGGTGGTACAGTCGTCAATCGCACCCTTTTGATTACCTAAATTAGAACGAGAACGACAGCGTTTCAGGTAAGCCGTGACCAGATTGTGATCAAGTTGAATGGCTTGGGTATAATCATCAATGGCAGCTTGTTCGTGTCCTAAGTCGGCTTGGACTTGACCTCGATTCACCCAGGCTGGGGTAAAATTCGGGTCACGTTGCAAGACTTGGGTATAATCAGCCTTAGCCCCTTGGCGATCGCCTAACTCCAAGCGCAGATTTCCTCGTTGGTAATAGGCGTCCGCATTTTGGGGATTGAGTTGAATCGCCTGAGTCAAATCAGCCAAGGCGGACTGAGTTTTTCCCTGATTCGCGTAAATCTTTCCCCGATAATAGTAAGCTGTCGCATTTTGCGGCTGATAGGTAATCGCTTGAGAATAGTAGTCAATCGCCGCCTCAGGCTGTTGTTGTTGTTCTTGTAGAGACGCGCCATGGCGCGTCTCTACAGTTTTTCCTTGGTGGAGAAAGTATTGCGCCATTAGGCGTTGCGGAAGGCGCAGGGTATAAGCCAGAACTAACGCCATGATTCCTACTAATCCGATCGCCGTGAGGATAACCCAGGGTTTAAACTGACGACTGGGATAGGTAACTGTCGCGATCGCCGGATTGATATCCGGTAACGAGGGTAAAGAAAATTGAGTAACAGTGTTCCTCTCCGGGATACGACTAAGATCCGCCAGCACTGTTCTAGCTTGGTGATAACGGTTCTGGTGATCATCATGCACCATTTTCTCCAGAATCGCGGCTAACTCTGGGCTAACTTGGGTGTAAGCTTGCCAAGCGCTGGTTTCAGGTTGACCCTGGTTTGCTTGTTTGAGTTCTGCTAAATCGCTGACGGATAATCCAGTCATCGCTTGAATGGCGATAATCCCCAAGGCGGACAAGTCACGATTAACGTGGAGGGGTTCTGGGAATGGTTTGGAGGAGTGATCAACAAAAGTCGGATTGGGGGGATTGGGGGCTAATTTGTGGAATGACTGGGCGATTTGGAGACTCAATTGGTGGATAATTCCCCAGGTTGTTAGCACTAATTTGTCATCTCCTTGGCGGCGGATAATTGTAGAAGGTTTGAGGTTTCCCAAAACTGCACCCTGTTTATGGACAAACACTAAGAGGTTGAGGAGTTCGTTTAACAGGCTAATCACCTGATTTTCGGTCAGCGGATCACCGGGTATGAGTTCGTCAGTTAAAGGATGACCGCGAATAAACTCTTGAACGAGATAAAACTGATTTATTTGGGCAAACGAGCTGATCAATCGGGGAATTTGGTCATGTTGACCCAGCTTTTTCAGCAATTCTGAGGTTTTTTCCAGACGGCTGAGAATCGATGATCGAGTTGGAGAGGAGTTCGGCGGGAGTCGAATTTGCTTGACCACGCATTTAGGATGCTGGGGAGAGTGAATATCTACCACTAAATAAGTGCGACCCAATTCATCGGTATCCAGGACTTTAATGAATTGGTAACGTCTTGCTAAGAGTTTGCCCATATTGATGCACGCTGACGCTCTGTGCAAAAATTATGACACGAAAGGCAAAATCCCCATTTTTGAAAAAAATCTGTTATGATAGCACGACAGAAAAAGCTCCAGAGGCTATCTGGAGCTGTTTTGAACCCGTGAATGTAGATGAACCCGTGAATTAAGATTCAGTCGAAAGAGAAATTGTAATACATGTTGGACAAGATTGGCTACACATAAGCAGCCAATCTTTTACTTTTTGAGAAGCATTTTGGGTCGAGAGGGGCTGGAGGAACCGGGGGTGGATGTAGAGACGTGCCATGGCACGTCTGGAAGCGGGGGAAGATGGGGGAGCAAATAACCAATGACGTAGTTTGCTTCTCAAGGGAGCGAGTAGGACGAATGACAAATGACAAAGGACAAATGACGAATGACGAACATTTCTGTTAATTTTTCGTAACTTATTAGTGAGCCCAAATATTTTATAAAGCTACACTTAAATTATACGGTTAAGAAAAAAGTTATGCTGACCTCAACCCCTCAGACATCTACCCCAGTCCCTAAAGATAAATTATTGATCCTCTGGTTTGATCAAATCCGATTGGATGACCTACCCTTGGTTGGCGGCAAAAATTCCTCTCTGGGTGAAATGATTGGACAACTCACTCCCCAGGGAATCAATGTACCTACTGGGTTTGCGATTACGGCGTATGCTTATCGTTACTTGATCGAAAGCGCCGATTTAGAAGTCAAACTGCGCCACCTGTTTGCAGATTTGAATGTAGATGATGTGAGTAATCTGCAACAGCATGGGAAAAAAGCGCGACAGTTAATCCTCAGCATGGAGTTTCCCCTAGAACTGACCCAAGCCATTCGGACAGCCTATCAGGAATTGTGCGATCGCTATGGAGAGGGAACGGATGTGGCGGTTCGTTCCTCGGCGACGGCGGAAGACTTGCCAGATGCGAGTTTTGCAGGTCAACAGGAAACCTACTTAAATGTAAATAGTTTCAAAGGCGTGCTGGAATTTACTCATAAATGCTTCGCCTCCCTGTTCACTAACCGCGCCATTGCTTATCGGGAACATAACGGATTTGACCACTTTGATGTGGCGCTTTCGGTGGGAATTCAGAAAATGGTGCGGTCTGATTTAGCCTGTTCCGGGGTGATGTTTTCCATTGATCCTGAAACGGGATTCAAAAATACCGCCTTAATTACCGCTGCTTATGGCTTGGGCGAAACGGTGGTTCAAGGTGCGGTTAATCCCGATGAATACGTGGTCTTTAAACCCACCTTAAAACAGGGATGTCGCCCGATTCTGGAGAAACGCCTGGGAACCAAAGAAATTGAAATGATCTATGACGAAGGGGGTTCGAGACTGACGCGCAACGTGCGAGTCGCCCCCTGTGATCAAAAGAAATTCTGTCTCAAAGATGAAGAAGTCTTACAATTAGCGCGTTGGGCGGTACAAATTGAAGACCATTATTCCCAACTTCGGGGACTCTATACTCCCATGGATATTGAATGGGCAAAAGATGGGATAACCGGGGAGTTATTTATTGTCCAGGCGCGTCCGGAAACCGTACAATCCCAGAAATCAGCACAAGTCCTCAAAACCTATCAGTTGAACCAACGCAGCGAGGTATTAGTTACGGGGCGTAGTGTGGGTGCAGCCATTGGTCAAGGAACTGCCCATATTATTATGGATGCGTCTCACATTCATCTGTTTGAGCCGGGAGAAGTTTTAGTTACTAACCGCACTGATCCCGACTGGGAACCGATTATGAAAAAAGCCAGCGCCATTGTCACCAACCAAGGGGGACGTACTTGCCATGCGGCAATTATTGCGCGAGAAATGGGAATTCCGGCAATTGTTGGCTGTGGGAATGCAACCGAGGTATTAACTACGGGTCAAGGGGTGACAATTTCCTGTGCAGAGGGGGATGAAGGACGAGTTTATGATGGATTATTACCCTTTGAGGTGCAAGAAACACCGTTGGATAATTTACCTCGCACCCGAACCCAAATTTTGATGAATGTAGGTAATCCAGATCAGGCTTTTGGTTTAGCCGCAATTCCCTGTGATGGTGTGGGTTTAGCACGGTTGGAGTTTATTATTGCCAATCATATTGAAGTTCATCCCTTGGCGTTGATTCATTATCATCAATTGCGGGATGAATCTGTGAAAGCGAAAATTGCCCAAAAGACGAAGAATTATGCCGATAAACCCCAGTTCTTTGTCGATAAATTGGCGCGTGGGGTCGGGATTATTGCAGCAGCGTTTTATCCCAAGCCTGTAATTGTGCGGATGTCGGATTTTAAGAGTAATGAATACGCGAACCTTTTAGGCGGTCAAAGTTTTGAACCCAAGGAAGATAATCCCATGTTGGGGTGGCGAGGGGCGTCTCGGTATTGTGATCCGAAGTATCGGGAAGCCTTCGCCTTGGAATGTCAGGCGATACAG
Source organism: Coleofasciculus sp. A1-SPW-01 (assembly GCF_040217205.1). Taxonomy (NCBI): domain Bacteria; kingdom Bacillati; phylum Cyanobacteriota; class Cyanophyceae; order Coleofasciculales; family Coleofasciculaceae; genus Coleofasciculus; species Coleofasciculus sp. A1-SPW-01. The sequence continues at coordinate 26,894 of NZ_JAVJNP010000015.1, forward strand.
CGGGTAAGGGATGAGATGGGATTAACTAATGTAATTCCGATGATTCCCTTCTGTCGCACTCCCGATGAGGGGCGTCAGGTGGTAGCAGAGATGGCGAAAAATGGTTTACCCCGTGGCGTGAATGGGTTGCAGGTGTATGTGATGTGTGAGTTACCCAGTAATGTGATGGAGGCGGATGAGTTTGCTGAAGTGTTTGATGGGTTTTCCATTGGGTCAAATGATTTGACACAATTGACGTTAGGATTAGACCGGGATTCAGCGTTAGTGGCGCATATTTTTGACGAACGCAATCGCGGTGTAAAACGGATGGTGAAGTTGGCGATACAAACGGCGAAAGAGTGTGGGCGTAAGATTGGTATTTGCGGTCAAGCGCCTAGCGATTATCCAGAGTTTGCCAAGTTTTTGGTGGAGGAAGGGATTGATTCGATGAGTTTGAATCCCGATTCAGTGTTAAAAACGCTGTTGATGGTGGCTGAAGTGGAAAGTCATTTGTAGGGTGAATTTGTAGGGTGCGTTAGTAGTGAATTTGTAGGGTGCGTTAGCGCAGCGTAACGCACCGACTTACAGCAGTTTGCTCTGCTATGCGGTACATTGTCGATCCCCCTAAATCCCCCTTTTTAAGGGGGACTTTGATTGTAGACGATCTTCGCTCTTCCTAGACATGATAGAACGCAACTTGGTAAGCTGTTCGGCATTTAAACCATAATGTCAAGAATTGCGAGATCCTTGCCGTAGTGCGAGCATCTTGCTCGCTACCCAAAAGCATCTTGCTCGCTACCCAAAAGCATCTTGCTCGCTACCCAAAAGCATCTTGCTCGCTACTAATACCCAATTTAAATGCATTACAGCTTATGAGTATCCATGATAGCGCGATCGCACTTTAAATTGAAGCTTTTTAGTTCAAGTGTACTATATTAAGCGTCAAGCCTCCCTGAGTAGTGGATAAAGATAAATTGTAGAATGGAATTCAAAAAAATCCAATTAGCAAGCTAATAAGGTTAGCGATAATTAATTCAATTGTTGGCAAGTGTAAATTAAACAATAAGTAGTGTAGTTTTATACAGTTTTCAAATAAAAATGGTTAATATTTGTATAGTCTTGTAAGAGTACGCTTAATAGTTAAGAGACTTGGCGACACATACAACTATTGAAACAAATTTAGGAGTATAATTTCTAACCAGCTAATCGCTTAACCCGACTAAGGGAAAAAGGTGGGAAATATGGCACAAAAAACTCATCCGTTGCTGGTACAGGCATCGGAAAGTGAGGAAGCTGGAGAGGTAGAGTCCAGGGGAATACGGGAGATGTTGGGCAGATTGAGTCGTCAGAGTCGCTCAAAACTGGCAGGATACACCAGAGTAGGCAGTGTAGCGCTCATCAGTTATGTTTGGCTGGCTTGGGGTAGCAGCACTATTGCCCAGATTATCCCCGATGAAGCCTGGGGAGCCGAACAATCAGTTCTTACTCCTAATGTTGAACTTCCTGACGGGACTCTAGCTGATTTTCTGATTCAGGCGGGAGCGACTCGTGGCGCTAACCGATTCCACAGTTTTGAACGATTTGATATTGGGGAAGGACAGAATATCTATTTTGATTCTCCCCAGGGAATTGAAAATATTTTTAGTCGGGTAAGGGGAAATGACGCTTCGGATATTCTGGGGACGCTGGGTGTCAATGGTGGGGCGAATTTGTTTTTGATTAATCCCAATGGGATTATTTTTGGTGAGAATGCTTTTCTAGATGTTCAAGGTTCGTTTGTGGCAACGACAGCCAATGGGATTCAGTTTGGGGAACAGGGGTTTTTTAGTACCACACAGTCAGAGGCTCCTTCGCCCTTACTGACGGTGAATCCTTCGGCGTTTCTGTTTAATCAAATTACGCCGGGGAGAATTGAATCACGCTCAATTGCACGAGTTAATAATGGTCAGAGTCTGCTGCTAGTGGGTGGAGACATCCTTGTAAGTGGCGGAGTATTGGCTGCACCAGAAGGTCGAGTGGAATTAGCTGCTGTAGCTGGTTCGGGGACAGTGGAATTGACGGTTGATGGTAACACCCTTTCGTTAAATGTTCCCCCAGAAATACCGCGAGCCGATATAGCCTTGACCAATGGCGCTTTTGTCACTACGGCGGGTGAAGGTGGGGGTGATATTCAAGTCTGGGGTAAGGAAATTACCCTAACTGACTTTTCTCAACTTTTCTCGGGTTCTGTTGGTGCAGGTAAGGGCGGAAATATTGTGGTGAACGCCTCAGAATTGGTGGAAGCTAGTGGTTTTAGCAGTGGCTTTTTTGCAAACAGCTATGCAACCGGAGACGGAGGAGATGTGATAGTTACAACACCTAGGCTACAGCTAAGGAATGGCGCTCAGATTTCCACTGCTGCTTTTGATCAAGGCAATGCGGGTAATATAGTAGTGAATGCCTCGGAGTCGGTACAAGTCAGTGGCAGTGTTATAGACGTTAATGATATCCCACGTCCCAGTGGTCTGAGAACGGATACCCTCAGTGAGGGGAATGGAGGAGATATAACGATTAACACCCCTGTACTTGAGATGAAAGACGACGCTGTAATTGCTAGTAGCAGTTTCCCCGATAGCACAGGTGATGGAGGAGATATAACTGTATTTGCCTCGGAGTCGGTGCAACTGAGTGAGAGCCGTTTAACGTCTCAAACGACAGGGGAAGGTGATGCGGGTAATCTGAGGATTGATACGCCCTTACTGATGGTGCAAAATCAGGCAGAAATTACAGCAGATACCGACAGCAGGGGAAAGGCGGGAATTATAGAAATTAACGCCGCTCAAGTGCAACTCGATGGTGGCGGAATTATTGCAAGTGGTACGTTTGGCGAGGGGGATGCTGGAGACATTTTATTGCAGGTGGAAGACAGTTTAACTATCTCTGGAGATGGCAGTGGAGTGCTGGCTGAGACAGGAGAAGACTCCAGTGGAAATGGCGGCAGTATCATGATTGATTCAAGAACAGTAGTGGTTCGGGATAGAGGGCAAATCACTGTTGAAAGTGAAGGTATTGGAACAGGAGGAAATATTAGCCTTGAAGCCGATTCTCTTATCCTGGATACTAATGCTGGTCTTTTGGCAGACACTGATGCTAACACAGGTGGTAATATTGTGCTTACTATTGATGACCTGTTATTGTTGCGACGTGACAGTCGCATTTCGACAAATGCTGGTAAGGATGAAGAAAGGGGAGATGGCGGCAACATTATAATTGAAGCTGTTTTCATCGTTGCTGTTCCTAATGAAAACAGCGATATTACTGCCAACGCTTTTGAGGGACAGGGGGGTAACGTTACTATCACGACTCAAGGTTTGTTTAATCTAGTCATTCGCAGCCGCGAAGAGCTAGAAGCTTTACTGGAACCTGATGATCCATTAAATCCTCAGCGACTGGAATCAAATGACATTACTGCCATTTCACAAACGTCTCCTGAACTGAGTCGTATTCCTATCCTAATTTTGTTAGAACTAGACCCGTCTCAGGGACTGGTAGAGTTGCCAGCAGAACTTGTAGACGTGACGCGGCTGGTTGAACAAAATCTTTGTGCTGCTGCACAGGGAAGTCAATTTATCGTAACTGGACGCGGTGGTTTGCCTACGCCTCCGAATCAGGTGCTTGATGCGGATGCGACTTGGGAAGATTGGCGGATAACTACTGTGGGGGAATCAACGGAGGTGCAGCAATCTAACCGGAATAGTCGCCAAGAAGTTACAGGGAATAAGCCAAATAAATTTGTTGAAGCTCAAGGTTGGTTTAAAGATGCCAATGGTACGATTATTCTTACCGCAGAACCAACGGTTGTGACACCCCACGAAACGGGTTCGCCATCGTTCACCTGTCAATAGTTAAATGGTTTGTGAAACCTTACCGAAATTGAATGTGGTTGACTTAAGCGAGGTTCGTAGTTGCGATGCGAGCGTTATAAATGGTGCGTTACGCTCCGCTAACGCACCCTACAATTACCTGAGGTGTTTGTAGTAGGCGCTTCAGCGCTTGTGACAAACATAAATCTAAAAGGTTTAATGATATGAAACGCCTAGTATCCTTATCTGTAAATAAAATATCAAAGGTCAGTGTTCCTCGGCAGTTTAATGGCTTAGTAATATGGGTAAATTTACGCTTTTCTCGAATCATGCGATCGCTTAGGCTTGTAGTAAGCGCTTCAGCGCTTATGGCACTAAAGTGCCTACTACGAACTATGGCACTAAAGTGCCTACTACGAACGACGGCGCGATCGCTCCTGTTGGCTCTGTTGGGATTAAGCTTAAGTTTGGGTATCCATACAATACCTCTAGTCAGGGCAGAACTCCCTACCACTACTGAGACTCCCGCCTTAGTACAAGTCGGCAAAAATCACTATGATGCCGGACAGTTTACCGAAGCGATACAGATTTTACAACAAGCAGCACAGGAGTACGCCGAGGTAGGAAATACCCTTCAGCAAGCTCAAGTATTAAGCCTCTTGTCATTAACCTATCAGAAACTGGGACAGTGGCAAGCGGCTGAACAAGCAATTCAAACCAGTTTGTCTTTACTCGACACTGTACCTGAAGCTAACCCAAGGGTTCGCGCTCAAGTATTCAATGCTCAAGGGCGGCTCCAATTAGCTACAGGCAACGCTGAAGCCGCATTAGCTACCTGGGAAAAGGCAGAAACTCTCTATCAGCAAGCGGGTGATCCTGTCGGGGCGATTGGCAGTCAAATTAATCAAACCGAGGCAATGCAATCTCTGGGATTCTATCGACGCACCGAACAACTTTATCAGCGGCTAGAACAATCCCTCTTCGCGTTAGAGGATTCAGCCGTGAAGATAGCTGGGTTGCAAAATTTTGGGACTATTTTGCGACAAGGAGGGGATTTAGAAAAATCAAAAGACATTCTCAGCCAAAGTTTAGCCTTAACTCAAGCCTTAGCCTTACCGCAACAGGAAAGTCAGACATTGCTGAGTTTAGCTAATACAGAGCGAACCTTAGCCCAACGCGCCACAGTATTTGAGGAATCCTCAGCCGAACCCTATACCCAAGCTGCCCTGAGTCACTATCAACAGGCGGCGATGACAGCCACGCTCCCTTTAACCCGAATTCAAGCTCAACTTAATCAATTGAGTTTAGTGATTGAGACTGAATTTCTATCACCGGATCAAGAATTATTGTCCTCAATCTCAGCCGGATTATCAACTTTACCTGCTAGTCGCGCTTCTGTCTATGCCTATGTCAATTTTGCCGAAAGTTTGCTGAAGATGCCAGAGGTAATGACACAGCAGCAACGCAGGAATAATATTGCGGCAATCTTAACGACAGCGATTAAACAAGCTGAAGGTTTAGCAGACCAACGGGCAATATCCTATAGTTTGGGTACGCTAGGTAAGCTCTATGAAAAAAACCAAGACTGGACAAATGCCAAAACAGTGACTGAAAAAGCACTCCTGATTGCTCAACAGATGAACGCTGCCGATATCGCCTATCAATGGCAATGGCAAATGGGGCGATTACTGCAAGCCCAAATCAAAGAGAGTTCTCAAAATCTGCCTGTTAATCCAGACGCGATCGCATACTACAATGAAGCCGTTAAAACACTCAACAATTTACGCGGAGATTTAGTCGCTCTCAATCCCGAAATTCAGTTTTCCTTCCGAGAAACCGTCGAACCCGTTTATCGCCAATTTGTGGATTTACTCCTGCGTTCTCCCACTCCCAGCAAAGACAATCTGATCCAAGCTCGCAATATCATGGAAGCCTTGCAACTGGCTGAACTGGATAACTTCTTTCGGGATGCTTGTGCCACACCGGAAGCCGTGAATATTGATAACGTCGATCCCCAAGCCGCGATCGTTTATCCGATTATACTACCCAATCACTTGGACATCATTCTCAAATTACCTGGACAAGATAACCTGCGCCACTATGCTCATCAAGGTATCTCAGAAAATCAAGTGGATCAAGCTGTGGAAAAATTGCGCCAAGATTTAACCAAACGCAGTACGAGCATCCGTCAGATTAAACAGGATGCAGCCCAACTTTACGATTGGTTAATTCGCCCCTTTGAAGCTGATTTAGATTCCACCAACTCAGATAACCCCACCGTTAAAACCTTAGTATTTGTCCTCGATGGTTCCTTACGCAATATTCCGCCCTCTACTCTCTATGACGGAGAAAAGTATTTAATTGAGCGATATTCAGTGGCGTTGACTCCGGGTTTACAACTCCTAGAACCAAAACCACTCAGCCGCGAAAATTTCCGGGGGTTGATTGCTGGAACGACAAATGCACCTAGCTTTGAACAAGAAGGATTTTCTACCCTAGACAATGTAGCTAATGAGTTAGCCGGAATCCAACAGCAAATTACCCTGAATCAAATTTTAGAAAATCAGGACTTTATACAAGATAATATCCGCAATCAGATTCAGATGGCATCCTTTAATCTGGTACACATTGCCACCCATGGCAAATTTAGTTCTAATCCCCAACAAACCTTCCTTTTAGACTGGAGTGGGCGGATTAATGTTAAGGATTTAGATAGTTTATTACGCACCAATGAACCCAATCGTACCAGCGCTATTGAATTACTGGTTTTGAGTGCTTGCGAAACCGCAACGGGGGATAAGCGTGCCGCATTAGGATTAGCAGGAATTGCGGTTCGAGCGGGTGCCCGCAGCACATTGGCGACATTGTGGCAAGTTAATGATGCATCCACCGCCGAATTTATGCAACGGTTTTATCAACAGTTAAAAGAGCCTCAACTGAGTAAAGCTGAAGCTCTGCGGCAAACTCAAATTGCTTTCTTAACCGAGTATCCCGATGATCCCGACAAAGATTACCTACGCCCCTATCACTGGGCACCGTTTATTCTGATTGGGAATTGGTTATAACACTGTCCGGTATAACACTACCAGCAATGGATTCTTGTTCAATTTCTTTTAGCCCAATTCGTTCATCTCCCAAGAGTTCTAGCCAGATACTTTCCAATGTGGCATCGTCAGGGTATTGCAAGCGTAATTGAGCCAATTCTGTGAGCATATCGTACCAAATATCATGACTGGCGTAAGCAGCGACTCGTTCTAAAGGATTTTTTGCCCGATTTAATTCAGCTTCAAGTTCAGGAGGTTGGGAAACTCGTCGCACAAACCCAGTCAGCGATGCTGGAGCCAGTCGAGTTGCTGATTGCTGGGGTTGTGTTGAAGCCGGACAACTGATTTCAAAATACCAGCGATAGGTTTTACCTATTTCTAATGGCTTTTCTGTTTTAGGAATCGTTACACTAACAATTCCTGGTGTTGCTGGCAGTTTAAAGGTGGCGCGGTAAATATCATTTTCCCCCTGTTGGATGGAAAATTCTCCAGAGGATACTTTGTCTGAACCGTAGGGAACGTAAACCCAAAAAGTGGGATATTCACTCACGGTTAACTGAAAGTTCTTACCACCTGCCATGCGAGTCAGGAAAAGATCTCCTTCGGTGTATTCACAGTCACCACGGGTACCCGTACCATTGTTGGTTGTAGGAGTACCATTACCATCATCACCGGGTAAATTGGGCAGGAGAGAGGGAATCGATATTGGCTCAAAGATAGGATTCGACGACTCAACCTGTGCCATTGCTGGGGAAAGAGTAGTAATTAGGCTAACAATTATTCCTATAGCGAGTACGGGTTTGCTGGGAGAGATCAGCATAAATTTGAAACTGTTCATGTCTCTGTCCGTTACGATACTAGAGGATAGAACGTGCAGTTAGGGTCTGTAGGAAAGTTCTCTGAGTGGGAAAGCTGGGAAAAATTTAGAGGAGTTTCCGAGAGATACCTCCCCCCAGACAAGATTTTCACTGCAATGTTCAACTTTAGATGCACCCGTCATGTTTGCTTTTGTATTTTCCCTATTCTCAATGCACTAAATAGTTATTGCAAAAATGATACAAGGGATAGTGTTTGGAGGAGAAAATAGGGGAATTTGAACCAGAAATTAAATTGGATTCAAAAAAATTATAAAGGTAAAGAGCCATCGGGATGACAATATCTGTAATTGGCTCTTCTTCTTCAGGTTCATTTTGATTGTCCTGATTAAAAAATGTGAGAATACTATTTCTGGAATTATCTGACTCTGGACGCCAATTTAGTCCATTGTTAAGAAAACGGCGACGACGATTCCTGATATCAGGTGGAGGTGGAAGAGCACAAGGACGATCAGAAATACATCGAAGGCGATAAAATCGAGAGTTATAAGAGGGATTAAAACTATTTAGAAACAATCCTGAATACGCCGGATATAAGAGGAAAGACGTATCAGGAGTGTATGAATTCCAAATGCTAAGTCTCATCTGTGTACCAATTCTCCTTTTTTAGTATTTAGGAAGGGGTGGCTGAGTGAATTTGTTGGCTTTGCCTTCCCTTTTCAGTTTTCATTATCGATGACAATTCCCCCAAAGAAATCGGGAAAATTCAGGACTTGAAAATTCAGGAAAATTCAGGGTGTTCAGGAAACTTGAGGTTTATTTTGATAAATATTACGAATCATTCTATCGTACTTGAGTTCTGGAATATATTAAATTTTATAACTCAGTGCAACGATTAGCTTAATGGTAAGAAACCCGATCGCTATCTTACCCCACCATTCTGAAACTCCTTGACACTAAAAAGGTTGAGCCATTCCCAGCAAACTAGCTGAGCCCTAATTGTATCAAATATTACCTTTTAAATTCTGTCAGTGCTTCCCTGATAATTGTATCAATATGTAAAAACCCTAGTCAGTTTGCTATGGTTAAACTAGAAACTATCTATGACTCTATTCGGGCTGCCAGAGTCTCGCCAACGGCATTCTCAGCCAGAATGTCGAAAATGTAGAGACGTGGTGTCACCTTTCTAAAGGCGGCAAAACCGAGCTATTGGATAGTGATGATTTAACGATTACACAGCCAGTATTACCCGACAAAATCGCAGTTCAACTCCATCGGAATAATTCAGGAAAATTCAGGTTTATTGGCTTGTGTAATTTTCGCAAAATCTCACTTCATCTCAGGGTGTATTCGTATTTACTAAGATAAGATAAATAGGTTAGTCTGAGCATCCATACCAATGACATTTGATATCGATGACGCCATTCAAATGGCGAACCAAGCCATATCCCGCAGCGCTCACCGCAGCTTAACTGATGTAGAAGTCATTGTCCTCAAAGGAGCATGGCAACGTCAGGACTATGATGAAATTGCTGCTAAACATCAATATTCCACCAGCTATATTAGTCAAGATGTTGCCCCGAAGCTGTGGAGACTCTTGACCAAATCTTTAGGAGAGAAAGTGAAAAAAAATAACTTCAAACAAGTATTGGAACAACATTGGAAACAACACCAGTTTTTCGATGCTTCCTTGAATTCAAGTTCTCAATCCAAAAACCCTTATCTTTCTCGCCCCAAACAGCTCAAATCCTTCGCCCCTGACTACTATGTAGAACGCTCTCCCCTGGAAACCACCTGTTCTCAAACCCTCTTACAACCTGGTGCATTAGTGCGGATTAAAGCACCCAGTTTAATGGGTAAAACCTTACTCGTAAATCGGGTATTAGCTGAATTAGCAACTCAAGGCTACCGCACCGCTAGTTTAAGCTTTAAGCTAGCTGATAGTAAGATTCATTTTACTCATCTGGATAAATTCTTACGCTGGTTTTGTATCAATCTCTCGCGTGAACTTGGTTTACCCAATGCCTTAGATGAGTATTGGGATGAAGAGGATATGGGGTCTAAAGTCAGTTGTACTACCTACTTTGAAGACTATCTCTTAGCTTCAGGGAATAATCCCATCGCCTTGTGCTTAGATGATGTACATTTACTCTTCGCCTATCCCGAAATTTATGAAGACTTTTTTGGACTCCTGCGTTCCTGGTATGAAAAAGCTAGGAGTCGCAAACGGTGGCAACTATTGCGTTTAATTATCGTCCATTCCACTGATGTTTACATTCGCCTCAATATTAATCAATCACCATTTAATGTTGGCTTACCCATTGAACTTGCAGATTTTACCTTAGAGCAGATACAAGAGTTTGCCCAAAACTATGGACTAAAGCCCGATTTGAGTTACCTTCAACCCTTAATCAACATGATCGGAGGACACCCTTATTTAGTCGAACGCGCCTTTACTCACCTAAAAAATGACCCCAACATGACCCTTGAACAACTCTTAGAGACTGCGCCAACAGACGCAGGAATTTATGCTAGTCATTTGCGAGAAAATTGGTTGTATTTACAGTCTCATCCTCAACTAGCAGAGGCGTTTAAAACCGTTGTTACGACTAAAACGCCTGTACAACTTGAACCCATGCAAGCCTATCAACTTCATAGTATAGGTTTAGTCAAACGGTCGGGAAATAAGGTCGAACCCCGCTGTGATTTATATCGTCAATATTTCTGCAATCATTAAGGAGCGAATGCCTAATGGGAGCGGATGAACTCAACAGGGCTGATCGGTATCATCTGGGTGGAAGCTTATCCGCTGATGCACCAACTTATGTAGTCAGAAAAGCAGATTCTGAACTCTATAACGGTTTATTAGCCGGAGACTATTGCTATGTCCTCAATTCTCGGCAAATGGGAAAATCATCCCTGCGAATCCGTACCATGTGCAAACTGAAAGCTCAAGGAATTGCCTGTGCCGAAATTGAATTGAATGGTATTGGTAGTCAACAGATTAGCGCCCAGCAATGGTACGGTGGGATTATCCAAGAATTAATTAGTGGGTTCGATTTACAAGTGAATCGACGTAACTGGTTACGGGAGTATGAGGATCTCTCCCCGGTGCAGCGTTTGGGCAAATTCCTGGAAACAGTATTGCTGGCACAGATTCCCCAAAACATCGTTATTTTTATCGATGAAATTGATAGTGTTTTGGGATTGAGCTTTCCGGCTGATGATTTTTTTGCCTTGATTCGTAACTGTTATGATAAACGGGCAGCTAAACCTGACTACAAACGTCTTACCTTTGCCTTATTGGGAGTCGCCACGCCATCGGATTTAATTCAAGACAAACATGCGACACCTTTTAATATTGGTCGAGCAATTGAATTGAAGGGGTTTCAAGTTCACGAAAGCGCGGCTTTAATTCAAGGGTTAGTCGGACGAGTTAGCTGTCCCCAAGCTGTATTAAGCGAGGTATTATATTGGACAGGAGGTCAACCGTTTCTCACCCAGAAATTCTGTTGGCTTCTGGTGAATCGTTGTAATCAGGAACAGAATGGACTCTGCACAATTCCTGAAAATGAAGCCCCGCGATGGGTGGAACAGTTTGTGCAAACGCAGATCATTGAAAATTGGGAAGCCCAAGATGAACCGGAACATCTGAGAACGATTCGCGATCGCCTGCTGGGGCAACCTCACTGTTGTCAACAATCACTCCAGATTTATCGAATTATTTTAGAACAGGGAAGTGTTGAGGCGAAAAATAGTCCTGAACATATCGAATTGCGGTTATCGGGATTAGTGAATAAACACCAAGGCAACTTAGTGGTTTATAATCCGATTTATCAAGCCGTTTTTAATCTTGATTGGATTGAAAAGCATTGTCCCAAAGAACGGATTCTTGCCATCGTTTTTACCGATGTGGAATTATTCTCGACAAAAATGGCAGCCGATGAGAAGCATACCTTGGCACTTCTCCAAAGGGATTTTCAGCTTATCCGTAAATGCTGTGAGCAGTTTTCCGGCGAGATACTCAAAGGGTTGGGAGATGGGTGGTTGATCCGCTTTGATAGTGCAGAAAACGCTGTTGATTGCGCGATCGCGATCCAACAAGCCATCAAAACCGCTGCGGCGAATTTACCCAAGCGTGACATTCTCCGCCATCGCATTGGTATCCACCTGGGGGAAGTATTTTTCTTGCAAAATGATTTCGGTGTTTCACCCTCCCGTAATTTTATCAACACCTATCAGGATGATGTGATGGGTAATGTGGTGAATGTGGCGGCGCGGCTGCAAACCGAAGCACCAGCAGGCGGGATTTGTATTTCCCAAACCGTCTATGAAGCCGTTCAGGATCATCTGAATGGAGTGAAGGATCAGCAACAGCTTCAGATTACGAAAGCCGGAGAACGCCTGTTAAAGAATATTCCCCGACCTATCCCCGTTTATATTATTACCCTTGATCCATACCTGCAACCCTGGTGGTGGAAAATACTCATCCTCTTGATCACAGCCGCGATCGCGACGAGTCTGGTTTTGGGAGTGCGATCGCGCGGTGGGTTGGAGTCTTGGGAACTCACCGCCTTTGATCACCTGATGCGGTTACAACCCCAGGAAAAACCCGATGAACGACTTTTAATTGTGGAGATTACCGAAAAAGACGTTCAGGCTCAACCCCCTGAAGAACGAGTGGGTGCGTCTCTCTCAGATCGCGCCTTGGCTCAACTCCTTGCCAAATTAGAGTCGTATCAACCCCAAACCATTGGCTTAGACATTTATCGCGATCGCCCAGTAGACGCTAATTATCCCCAATTAGCCCAAGCCATGAAAAAGAGCGATCGCTTGTTTACTATTTGCCATTACGGTAATCCTGGCGTTGTACCGCCACCGGAAGTGTCAGGGGAACGACAAGGGTTTAATAATGTTGTCCTCGATACCGATGATATTCTGCGTCGTCATCTTCTCGCGGTTTCTGACGCCTCACCCTGTCAAAATCAATATGCTTTTAGTATACAGGTTGCTGGTCATTACTTAGCCGCCCAAGGAATTGAGCCACACCTGAATTCCGACGGGTATCTTCAGCTTGGCTCAACCGTATTTAAAACCTTAGATCCAAACCCTGGAGGCTATTCTAATATTGATTCGGGTGGTCACCAAATCTTACTCAATTACCGCGCCACGAATCAGATTGCTGAGAAAATTACGCTCACAGACGTTCTCAATGGTCAACTCAATCCTGAACAGGTAAAAAATCGTATTGTTCTAATTGGTACCACGGCTCCCAGTTTTAACGATCATCGTTGGTTCACTCCCTACAGTAAAGGACAAGGAACCGTTCAAACCATGACCGGAATAGAAATTCAAGCCCAGATGGTCAGTCAAATTCTTAGTGCTGTTTTAGATCAGCGATCGCTGATCTGGTGGTGGTCAGAACCCATTGAGATCCTCTGGATTTGCGGCTGGTCTTTAATCGGCGGACTACTCGCCCACAATTCCCGTTCACCGCGAGGGTTTCTGGTTCGAGGCGGAGTCGCGATCGCTATTTTATACGGAAGCGGCTGGGTTCTTTTCCTGCAAGGGGGTTGGATACCCCTAGTTCCCGCCGCTTTAGCTTTGGTTATGACTGGCGGTGTACTCATTGTTTTCTCTCGATTTAATTTTTAGTTTGTAGTAAGCACTTTAGTGCTTCTGGCACGCTTCGTGCCTACTACAAAGCCAGCTTCAACGACATTCCTGTTATGACTGATTACTTTTTTGGGATAGTGGGGAAGAACCTGCCGGACATTGAATCGTATTCTCCACCACTTCAGGTTGACTCGGAGGCGTTTTTGACGGTTGATTCGTTTGACAAATTTGATCACTCGTTGATTCTCCAGTGACAAACACTGCTCCGGTATAACTCCTTAAATCCGGTTTTTTTGCTTGCGCCGTAACCAGCGCCTCCTGTTGATTCGCGGAGACGATCTGATACTGGTAAGATTCAGGTTGTGATTGCAAGGGAATTGCCAACTCCTCGAAGCTAGAGGCAAATTTTTCATGTTGTAAATAGAAAATTTGTTGGCTTTTATTCACCGAATTAATAAACGATTTTGCCTCTAATTCTCCCGCTAAATCAATCGGGGGTAATGGTGAGGGAGTCAGGATAGTGTGGGTGGGTAAAATCGGTTGAGGTTCATTGGGAGATAGGGTAGATTTTGCAGTGTTTTGATTCTCTGAGACAGTTGACTCGCTATCGTTGGCGGTGTCTGTAGATGGAGAAGAAACCTGATTAGAAAACGGACGCTGTTGCCAATACACATAGAAAGGAGTCACCGCTACTCCCACAATCAGCAAGCCAACGGCTGCTATCCATTTTGCTTTTTTCCCTTTCAGCAGATTGAGCCAATTCGACTGAATCGGTTTTTGGGCTGGGGAGAAGGATTTAGAGGGATTGGACTTGGACGCAACCGCTCTCCGGGGACTCGCCTCCGATTCATCCTTGATAATCTGCGTTGGTGCGTCCGGAGCATAATCCCATTGCGCCGTAGCATCTTGGTTATCAAGATTTGTCTCTGATGTGGGATTGTTGACGGCTGAATTTCGAGGATGTTTGCGCGATGTCGCTGCCGAATTTTCTCCGGTTCCGGTCAACGATTGGGCAGAATTTCTCATGCCCGACTGACCCGTTGCTCCGCTAGTTTTCTTTAACATCCGAGTGGGCATATCGGTCAATTTTGACGCTGGGGTTTTCCCCCTTTGCCCAAGGTTCCCTTTCCCAGCAGGGAATGTAATGATACCCGAATTGTAATGACTTAAATTATTCAGATCAGCCAGAACAGCTGTGACGGAAGGGTAACGCTGACGGAAGTCATAGCGCACCATTTTATCAATGACATAACCAAGTCCTGGGCTAATATTGAGTTGATTGCGCCAGCTAAATTCACTGGTTTCAGGGTCTTGGGGCAATTGTTTGGGGTGTGATCCGGTCAAGGCTTGGAGACCAATCATCCCCACCGCATAGATATCACTGCTAAAGCGAGGTTTTCCGGCTAATTGTTCATTGGGCATATAGCCGGCTGAACCAATGGCAATCGTCAGCGCCGTTGGTTCATGAGTTTCCACAGGTTGAGTACTGATTTGTTTAACCGCGCCAAAATCAATTAAAACAATTTTATTATCGGATTTGCGTTTGATGATATTGGCGGGTTTGAGATCCCGGTGAATCACTTGATGCTGGTGAACAAATTCCAGAATCATTAAAATCTCTTGTAATAGCCGAATAACAATTGCTTCTTTTAATGGCTTACCCTGGGGTAAAAGTTTAGATAGACTATCACCTTCGATAAACTCTTGGACTAAATAAAATTCTTGATTTTCTTCAAAGTGAGCAAACAGTCGTGGAATTTGCTCATGGTTTCCTAATTTGTACAGAACCTCGGCTTCGGTATTAAATAAACGTCTTGCTGTCTGCAACATCGCCGGATCAGTGGTTTTTGGCTTCAGTTGCTTGACAACACACCAAGGATGACCTGGTAATTGTTGATCTTCTGAGAGAAAGGTGGTTCCAAACCCACCCGCTCCAAGCTGACGAATAACGCGGTAGCGCCCACTAAGTATAAGATCGGTCATGAGAGTTTTATCTAGGTTGTCAGCGTAAGCCATCTGATCCAACGAGACTGCAATTTGCACATTAATCTAACTTTATTGTCGCTGCTAATTCGGCAAGCTAACAATCAATCGGTGTTGAATGCATCACGAATTCCCTCCATGTTCGCTGTTCGCGCCTTTATTCACTCTATGGCATCCTAGCACCCAGTATCAGTCAAAGCGCTTTGTGAACCAACCGATGAGCGCTTCCTTTCTGAAATTGGATTCGATAGAGTTTTGCACCCCTCCTTTCTCAGGATAATCGCAATCGGGCGATCATTGAAAGGCTTACTCTATCACCAGGTCTATCACGAGTACCCGATCGAGTATTCCCAGTTTGAGCGATCGCGGTAGCGATTGGTTTGAGTTCAGCCCTTTGCTGGCAATGATCTGGATCACTGATTTTCAGTTTATCCAGAGTAACGGCTAGAAGATTGCTGCTGATATGCCAGATACACCGCCTCAAGAAAGACATTTGCCGTCACCTTTTGAGGCACATTTTCCAGGTCAATGATGTCTTTCACCTGACTCGCCAGTTGTCGGCTTAACTGGGTGCGGGCTTCTGCTGTCATCCCGTCACGTCGTTGCAAATACTCTCGAATGACAGCAAAATCATCGGGTAATAAGCGAGATAAATCAGCTTGAGTCTGGAGTTGATTTGCCAGAGTTGTGGCTGATTCCGATACCGAAACGTTGGCGGCGGTAAGGGGTTGTTCTTCCTGAATCACTACGGTTCCAGCAACCCAATCTCCAATTCGCTTTTCGCGTTTTCCTAAGGCGATAAAAAATACTCCCAGAAAAAATAAATCATCAACGGGTCGTAGTAAAGCCCGTAACGTCGCTTGCTGGAGTCTCGCCGGTCTGCCATCATCGCGAATGACGCGAATTTTCACATAGCGCTTTCCTGGCGTTTGCCCTTGCCATAAGGTTTCAAAGAAAACAAAGTAACCGACATAGATAAAAAATGAAATTAAGAGTTGGATTGAAACCAACCAAAGCTCTAACTGAGTATCACTGCCGATTAAATCTTCAATAACATCAATAAATTGAATCGATAAAAATACCCACGCAATTAGGAAAATAATTAGAATTAAGCCCCAGACAATATAGTCAATTAACAGGGCATAGGCTCGATTGCCGATTCCGGCGAGCGTGAATTCCAGTTCAACACTTTCTGGAGTTTGCAGCGTAATTCGGTTAAAAAAGCGCATGGTCAATAGAATTTATCAGTTTAACGTGAATGCCACTGACTGGTATGCTGGTGGGTTGAGCGAAGTCGAAACCCACGATGGCGGACTGACACAGCTAAAATAGTGGATTATATTGGTCGATTTTAGGCGCACAACCTGCGCCCCTACAGTTTATGGATGTAATTCTAATCCACCAAATAAGATGTGCCACGCCACTACCGTATATCATAAGTTTCGGCGATTGATTTATTAATGCTGATTGAGTGTGCTATTCAGTTTAACGTAGCTGCATTCCCAATCCTTCCCGACGACTGCGGAGGTCATAGTAAACCACAGCTTTAATGGCTTGCCAGAAGGGTAAGACTAAAATTCCCCCCACTAAACTAGCAATAAACGAAACTAAATAAACCATCCAGTACAGACTTGATCCAGGTTCAAGTTGTAGGAGAAAAATCTGCGGTGCATAGCCCGTCAGTATCAGAATCGGTAAGGTAACTAAGAATGTAATTAAAACGACTCCTTGAATTCGGAAAGCTGAGTTTTTACTTAACTCCCAACTTCTATCAATACTTTGTTTTCCATTAACTTCCTCTTCAACCGCTAAAGGAACTTCAGCAATCAGCCACCGAGCAAAAAACCAGGTTAATCCACCTAAAAGAATAACCACGGCAATGACTCCACCAAGAATTGTTGCTACGACAGAACCTGTGAATGGATTAGCGAAGAGTCCGCCCAAGACTAAATCGATGATGATGCGGAAAATAACCATCATTAAAACGGCGACAATAGCTAGGGCAATATAGACTAAAAATAATAACAGTCCGACTTGAAATGCCACTCTAAAAAATGACCAATTGCGGTCATTAAGCTGACGGCGAGCGTCACTCATCCGTTCAGGTTGACTGATTAATTCCCCAAATGCTAAACGCGATATTAACGCCGAATTCACCAAATATTTAGACAATCCCCAAATTATCAAGGGTATCCAAATTAAAAAGAGTAACCAAGATGGTAGAAGTGGAGAAGCTATTCCCGACCAAGCTGAAGACAGCAAAAACAAGATTATGTTGGCTGGTGCTAACCATAATGTTGCGATAAGAGCAATACCGAGATACATCTGTAAGTGAGAACGGTAAAGCACCAAGCCAGCGCTAACTACATTACCCACACTCAAGGGTCCCATGGATTGGCGGGGGTCGGGATTCTGGGACATTGGCTAAACATCTCCTGATCGGTGAAATGCTGAATTTAAAGCTATCTTAAGCTAAGTTAGGCAGAATCTTCAGTGAAATTTCATGAATATTCAACGTTGGATTGCGCGGCGAGAACCCAATTGGAAGCGGTTGGATACTCTGTTGCGGCAAGTGGAAAAAAAAGGGTTAAAGTCGTTACAGGCGGCGGAAATTCGGGAACTGGCGAGTTTATATCGTTCGGTATCGGCAGATTTAGCCCGGGCAAGAACCAACCAGGTGGGAACTCTCCTGGTGCAAGATTTACAACGGTTGACCTCTCGCGGCTATAACCAAATTTATCAAGGTTCTCGACGTCAGGAATGGCAAGCGGTGTGGCAGTTTTGTCGCTGGGGGTTTCCAGAGGTAGTGCAGCGCACCTGGGGTTACACTGCCATAGCTACAGCAATTTTTTTGGGGGCGGCGCTGGTGGCGTGGTGGTTGGCTTGGACTGATCCGGTGTTTATGTCGCTGGTGGTTCCGGATCATTTGATCGAGAAGGTGCGCGATCGCGGAGAATTATGGATGGGTTCGATTGTGGGTATTGAACCCTTAGCCTCTAGCAATATTATGATTAACAATATTCGCGTCTCCTTTGGCGCGGTTGCGGGTGGCATTACAGCAGGTGCCTATACGATCTTCTTGATGGCATTCAACGGATTGCATATTGGTGCTGTCGCCACCTTAGTCGGTCAAAATAATTTAGCATATCCCTTTTGGGCGTTTGTATTCCCTCATGGTTCCCTGGAACTCCCCGCCATTTTCCTCGCTGGGGGTGCAGGCTTGTTAATCGGTCGAGGAATTCTGTTTCCTGGACAATATCGTCGGGTGGATGCGATTAAAGTGTATGGGTCTCAAGCCGCCCAGTTAGTCTTTGGCATTGTACCCATGCTGATTATTGCTGGGATTATTGAAGGCTTTTTCTCGCCGAGTCCTCTGGTTCCCGATTTGATTAAATATGTGGCTGGCGTGGGACTATTTACCCTGTTTGTCCTTTACGTTACTCGTCCCTTAAGCCGTAATCCATCTTAAAATAAGGAATTGGCAATTGTAAAGGAATAATTTATGGCTTACTTCTGGTATAAGGCATTTCACTTAATTGGCATTGTTGTCTGGTTTGCTGGGTTATTCTACCTGGTGCGTCTGTTTGTCTATCATGCAGAAGCCTCTCAGGAAACAGAACCCGCGCAAACGATTCTGAAAAATCAATATCAAATCATGGAGAAGCGTCTCTACAACATCATTACCACACCGGGAATGGTGGTGACGGTTGCCATGGCAATTGGTTTACTCACGACTGAACCAGAGGTTTTAAAATCCGGTTGGATGCACGCGAAGCTGGGGTTCGTCTTAGTCTTGCTGGCGTATCATTTTTACTGTGGTCGGTTGATGCGACGGTTAGCTTCTGGAGACTGTCAATGGACGGGTCAACAGTTTCGCGCCCTCAATGAAGCGCCGACTGTCCTACTCGTGGCGATTGTTTTACTGGCTGTATTTAAGAATAGTTTACCTACGGATATCACCGCTTGGGGAATCTTTGCTCTGGTGATTGCGATGGCAGCATCAATTCAACTCTATGCGAAAAAACGGAAGCGGGATAAGGAAAAACGTCTGGCAGAAGCCTCCTCAGCAACCAGCGACGAGATGACCGAACAGGTATCTGCTTGAACGATCAATTCAGTAACAGTTTTCTATAGTAGGATACATATCGCTAAGGACAAACCAACTGTGGTGGAGACGTTCTGCCGGAACGTCTCTTCTGGTTAAGAAGAGTAAACATTGGGATTAACAGTTCCTTATCTTTTGTGGAAAACTAACGGGTTTCTGTGGAAAAGTGGCAATATCTGTGGAAAAGTCAGGCTTTTTCCAGGGCTGCTGAGGGGTTAAAAGGTTATCTGATCCGACTCGTAAGCTGGAGGTTCGACATGAATCAACACGCGCACTGGATTAAAGCGTTCTTCTAATCGATCCTCCACCGCTTCGGTAATTTGGTGGGCGGTTTCCACGTCTTTGGCATCAACAATCAGATGCATTTCCAGAAAGACTTGACGCCCCAAAACGCCACGAGAGGCGATATCGTGGCAGTTGATGACTCCAGGAACTTGCATAACAATGACTTGAATCGCTTCGGGTGCGATCGCGACTTCATCAACTAACCAGGGTAAGTTATCCGTTAACACTTCCCAGCCACAGCGAAAGACTAACAGGGCGACAGGAAAGGCGAGAATCACATCCAACCACTGAAGTTGGGGCAGATTCCATACTTCTCCTTGCCAAATACCAATCAATCCTAGCAAAACCGTAATCGTTACCCACACATCACTCATCGTATGTTGAGCATCCGCTATCAAAATCGCACTTCCCACCCGCTTCCCCACATTTCTTTCATAGAAGGTAACGAAAATATTCACGCCTAAGACAATCAGCAGTAACCACAACTCTGACACAGAAATCGTGATTGGCGTTAAACCGTTGACAATCCTCTCGATTGTGCTTTTGAGAATTTCAAAACAGGCGATGCCCAAAAACGCCGCAATCCCCAAAGCGCCTACTGCTTCAAACTTCTGATGACCATAGGGATGTTCGCGATCGGGATGAGGAGACGAAAATCGATTCGCCACTAAACCCAAAACATTATTGGCACTATCGGTGACACTGTGCAACGCATCAGCTTGTAAACTCAAAGATCCGGTTAAAATGCCCACACCGGCTTTCAATACCATCACGAATACATTCAACAGCAGGGTAATCAGCAATACCTTGCGAATTTCAGCGCGTTTGTCTGCTGGCATGATAGTTGCCCTCGATAAGGAATTTCCCCTATCCTTAGTTTAGTCAGGAAAATGACTCAAACTCTTGTCCTTTAATGCTTTTAATTCTCCAAGCTCCCTAAGTTTTTGTCGGCTTCTTGCGAGTTTTTCTAGGAATTGTGTGCCAAAACGTCTCATTCTTTGGTAGATTTTCGGAGGGACTCAATTACCATCTTCTATCAGTAAGCGCTCGTTATTAAGATTTATTGCTCATGGTTCCAGCTCAACTTACCCTCAATCTGGCTCAAGGGTCTGTATCATTCAAATTTACACCGGAAGCTGCCCAAAATTTACAAAAGGCACTTGCCCAACTTGTACAAACCTTAAAAGCTACGGCTCAAGCCCCAGGCAGTACCAGCAAGCCCAGTCCACAAAAACCAATAGAGTACCAATATACTGGGGATGTTTTCTTGGAAATTTTCTGCAATCCCAATATTTACCCCAGTCCCTTTGCGGCTAAAGTTCTAATCACACTGAGGGATGAACGCATCCGTTTGAGTACGGAAGCTGAACTGACTCGGGTGATTGAGGATGTCAATCAGTATCTCGAACAAGTTGGCTGATGAGTGACCAAAATCAAGAGATCTCCGGCTCCTCGTCCTTGCCTTTCGGCTGGATAGTGTAAAGTATTGTAAAATAAGCAACGGGTCAACTTTATTGACGCTATGAATCCTAACAATATCCAAGACACTTTACAAACTGGCTTTCGTGTATCCTTAGGGGCGACCACTTCCCTCATCGAAAGTCTCCAAGATGAGCAAAAGCGGGAAGAAAACCTGTCCCTGCTCAACTTAGACTTCAACCAACAGGTTGCTGAGTTGTCGAAAAAAGGCGAAAAAACCGAGCAAGAGGCTCAACGCTTGATTGGACAGATGTTCAGCCAAATGAACCAACCGACAGACTCAGCTACACCATCAACACCTAGCGATAGCGGTTCAACACCACCAACGGGAACCACGTCTAGAAGTACCCAACAAGAACTTGAAGAACTGACGGTGCAAATTGCTCTGATCCGTACTGAGTTGGAGCAGATGCGTAATCCCGACTCGAGTCAACAATAAGTAGGGCTTACTGCACAACCCGGAAACCCTGATCCATCAATACTTTGAGGCGTATGGACAGTGGATAAAGTGCCAGGAAATGGGGTAGCATCCTTCATAAGTATGGCATCACCTTGCTCAGGGAAAATGTACCCTTGCTTCCCCAGCTCCCCCAGCTCCCCCTACTTCCCCTGCTCCCCCTCACCTCACCACTTATTCAGCAAGCCCTAGTTAGGGGATCGGTTGTCAGACATTGGTAAGGGCGCATGTCTATGCGCCCCTACATTATTTCAGGTTATCCAAATTTTAATATGCAATTACATTGGTGCTTTGTTAAGCGGTCTCCTTTTTTAAGGGTTGTATCAGGAGCAATAGCTAGGGCTGAAGCCTAATGATGAAAGGGTTTGCCAAACTAAATCCGTACTTGTCCTTGACTCGGCAATTCATCAATGACACAACCAATGACAACGAACCGATAACAAACGTTTACGGAGCAAATTTTGTCCAAGTCCCTATATATAAGCGCCGAGCCAAAATCCCTCTCAACTGAGGCTATCTAATCATTTTCCCATTCTTCGGAACCAATTAAATCACCAATGCGGTCTCTCAGCAAGAAATCGCACAGCTCTAGTTCGCATTCGACACAAACCCATTCGCGAGCGGGAATGTATTGACAAAGAACGTAGATGGGTTGCTGACGGCTGACTACTCCTTTCTCCACGAGTTGACGTGCTTCTTCTTGAATCACATCAATGGAATATCGAATCGAGGGAGTAGAGGGAGCAGAAGGAGTAGAGGGAACGGTTTGAAGGCTCATCGGACTCATAGATATCATCCTGACTAAATATCAAGCTACGTTCTAACTATAAACGAATTTGGCTAGCCTGAAAAGGTATCTCGTTCCGTATAGGAGGTTACAAAGTTATTCAATTTATGAATAAAAATTACCAAAGATAAAAATTATATCCCCATCGGCTAGCTACCGATTACAGGCTGAAACCCTAGTCATGTGGTTAATTTAGGGAATTGACACTCATACCGTCTCTGAGAAAGGGAGCGGGATCGCGGCAAACTAATTAATAAAAGTTAAATAAATTCTGTTAACCCATAACCAGATTCAATCTGATCAAATAATACCTTAAGTGCGATCGCCTGTGCCTCTGGCATCTGTCCGTAGGAGTAAACATAAGGCGTTTGGGCGGGGAGGTGGGGTCGGAACTGTTCTAGGATGTAGGGGCTACCATAAATCACCAATGCCTCTAATATTTGATTTTTTAATAATTGCTGTAGCCAATTCATCGCCACGGTGGTTAATCCAGCCGTATTCCGGAATGGATTACCGCGAATAAAAAGCTGTAGCAGCGTGGGAATCAGCCGATCATTCTCCTCCCTGGATATCCCTGGCGTATGGCGATCCACCCATTGCAATTGGTAGCCAAACTGTTGAGGTAGGATAACGGCTGGAGCATTTCGCCCCAAAACATCACAGGTGAGAATATCATCCACAATGATTAGGTTACGTCCCTGGGAGCTATTGGGGAGCGGTTTTGAGCGCAGGGGAAGGGAACCGCCTACTTGTTGAGAATCGCGGAGGATCTGAGTAACCGTCTGCATTGCCGTCGGTTGAGCGAGATGATTCAGAAATGATAACGGTTGAGAGGGATCACTCCGGCTCACTGGTACTTCTGCACCCCTGCTAATCTTCGCCTTCGCCTGCCAAATTCGTTCAACAGATGCCAGAATGCGATCGCGGGAAATTCGTCCCGCTGTTACTGCGTCACAGATGGCTTGAATCGTGGTTTCTGGATTAACAGGCATCAATAAAATATCCGCCCCGGCTTCCACCGCCTTTACCGGGGCTTCCGTTGCGCCATAACGATTGGCGATCGCACCCATAATTAAAGCATCGGTGACAATTAACCCTTCAAACCCCAACTCTTGGCGCAGCAGTTGGGTTAAAACTTTTTCGGATAACGTCGCCGGAAATTGCTCATCCAAGCTAGGGATCAGCAGATGAGCCGTCATCACCGCATCCACACCCGCCGCCATCGCCGCTTGAAACGGGGGAAACTCGATTTCGGCTAATCGCGATCGCGAATGAGATAATATCGGTAAATTTAAATGAGAATCGATCGCCGTATCCCCATGACCAGGGAAATGTTTCGCCGTGGTTAACACCGGAGAGTCTTGGGTTCCCCGGATAAACTGACAAGCCAATTGACTCACGGTTTCCGGTGTGTCAGAAAACGCCCGCACATTAATCACCGGGTTTTGCGGGTTATTATTCACATCAACCACAGGGGCGAGAATCCAATTAATCCCAATCGCTAAGGCTTCTTGAGCCGTAATTACCCCCTTGTGTCGAGCATGGTTTTGGGCTTTATCCAGACTCTCACAGGCAATCGCCCCAATTGCCATCGGTGGTGGAAACCACGTCGCCCCAGCAAATCGTTGACCGACTCCTTCTTCAATATCAGCGGCAACCAATAAGGGAATTGGGGCATACTCTTGTAATTGTCGCGATCGCAGTGCCAATTCTCCAGCACTCGCACCCAATAAAATCACACCGCCCACGCCCCAATCCTGTATCCAATGCTGCAATTTAGCGGCTGGAGGCTCCCAAGCCGGATACTGAATTTGATGGTCAAACAGGTAGCCAGACGCCCGCACCACAACCATCTGCGCCACCTGCTGCGCCAAGGAGAGAGACTCAATATCGGGTAAGGAATTCATATCATGTTTGGTTAAATACTTACACGTTGGTACTCTCCCAGGCAGAGGGCAGAGGGCATAAGGCTCCTAGTGCAAGAAGGCAGAAATAATCTGAACAGCTAATATCTCCCCCAGCTCCCCCAGCTTCATCGTGTGGCAAGTTAGACAAACATGATATCACTCGTTTTCTGCCTCAAACTGATCATCGAGTCCCTTACGGCGACGTTCTTGTGAGAGTTGATTCAATAGTGTCAACATACGAGCGCCACGTTCTAAGCCTCGGTCTTCAATAAAGACGACTTCTGGGGTACGACGCAAGCGCACCCGCCGACCTAATTCGCGGCGGACAAAACCCGTAGCTGATTGTAAACCTGCCATCGTTTCCGATTTTGCCTCTTCGGTGCCATAGATTGAGACATAAATTTTGGCATGTTGCAAGTCACCCGAAACATCGACATCGGTAACACTGACCATTCCAGCACCAACACGGTCATCTTTGATATCGTGCAATAACATTTGACTGACTTCCTGCTGAATCAGCGAGGAAACCCTAGACACACGGCGATTTGTAGCCATAACGCCCCCTTTACTAAATAGTCATTTATCATTCGTCATTCGTCATACTCGCTTCGCGAGAAGCAAGCTACGTCATTTGTCATTTGTCATTTGTCATTTGTAATCCGCTCCCCCAGCTTCCCCAGCTCCCCCAGCTCCCCCAGCTCCCCCAGCTCCCCCAGCTCCCCCAGCTCCCCCAGCTCCCCCAGCTCCCCCAGCTCCCCCAGCTTCCCCAGCTTCCCCAGCTCCCTCACTCCCTAATCTCCTAAACTGGATTCAGTCCTAGCATGGCACGCAGGGTGAAAACTAGGAACAGAAACGTCCCCACAACCAGACCCACGAGCGCGATCGCACTCACTGGATTACTCAGGACTGGCTTAAAGCGTTCAAATAAGGCAAAGAAGATGCCCAAGGATATACTAATCAGGTAACGGGGATATCGGCTAATGTTTTGCAAAAAGTCTTTCATTATCTCCTACCTCTAGTTTATTTTGCCTTTTAACTGTACCTTGGAGTTCTCAGACATACCATGGCATGTCTGGAACATGGCTGCGGTTCGCACAGAGGCAGAAATATCTGCCATTATGCACTATATCTTATTTCTCGGAATCTCTAGCTTGAGGTGGTTATTGATTTATAGAAGTAAACTTTTTGATAGAAGCCGCCGCCTCTTCAGGTTTCCCCGATGATGGGAATACTAAAATGCTCTTGATTTTGCTGTTATTCACCAGTTCTTTTAAACGATACAACTGCTGATCAGAAATAGCCACTCCGGCATAATTTTCGGCATAGTCTAGCTCTTGCTGAAAATTGTCGTCGTTATAAACTTGAATAAAAGCTCGATCGACATTCCAGTTTTTCCAATCTGCCGCAAAATAGCGTTTACTCCAATAAGGATTATGATGGCAAAGGTCAAAACTAACGGCTGGGTTAGCTTTCTTCATGTCAGCGATCATTTGCTGAACAAAATTAGTTAAATGGGTTGTGCGATCGACTTTTCCGGGTAAGTCAGCATGATATCCTAAGTAATCATCCCACTGCACAGCATCAATCGTCGGATACTTTTGCACAAACTCAACTAATATCTTTTTGAAAAAAGTCGCTACCTCTGGCAATTCTACATCCAGTAAGTAGTGATCAATACCCGCATAAGTTTTATCTACCCCAGGCACAATCCATCGTTGAGCGATCGCCCTGTCAAATATCGGGCTATTTTTATCAATTTTAATTCCCTTCTCAAAATAAGCGTGAACTTCCATTCCCTGCTTGTGCGCTTCATCAATCAACCACTCTAACCATTGCTCTTGAAACTCATTGGGACAACTGTTGTATCCGAAAGTTTGCTGCATCACCTCACTGGGATACATGGTGCAACCATTGCCCCAAACTCCATGAATAATTGTATTGATTCCTTGAGCGCGATAATAACGGACTCGTTCACGAATCATTTTTTCGGTCGCATTATTCGTGGCTTGATATCGACTTAAATAAATTCCCCTGATTTCCTTTTTCTGCCAAGGTGTTTGAGGGGATGGCGATGGCTTGGGGGTGGTGGGTAATGGTGAAGCTTGGGGATTAGGTGTGGGTGTCTCAGTCGGACTGGGTTCTAGGGGAGAAGCAGCAACCGATGCGCTTGGACTAGGTGTAGAAGTTAAATCAGTTGGGGTTGGGGGTTGAGGATTCGATGGAGTGGGTTGTTGCTGATGTTGTTGATTATTTGGCAAAAATTGGCGGATATTGAGATGAGCAAGTAGAGTGTCTCGCTGCATAAATCCCCAATAACCAGCACCAAACAAAACAAGTATTAATGAAATGGGAATAGAAGCACATCCACATCCCTTCTTTTCTTTTTTCGCTGGCATGACAACAAAGCGTAATGGTTTAATGATGACACAGCTTGGAGAAAGAGATTCTGGTTGCAGTTGCTTTAGGGGGTGAGGAGCAACCTGGCTAGAAACCTAGATCCACTTACTCCTAGCTTAACCCATTGCTTCATTTGCTCATTCTCGGTTGCGATCGCGTTCTTCACCCCATGGGGAGAATGTCAGGGAACGTTGAGGAGAGGGTGATCCCACCCAATTGAGTAGAAAGCAATTGTTAATTGATGCAAGGGGGTTGTCCCTACAGTAATGACAAAGGACAAATGACGAATGACAAAGGACAAAATTTTAGCGTTTTGGTTTGGAGAGCCAGATCATCCAGGGTATGGGAAACCGCGTCAGGCTTGGTTTACCAAAAATTTAGCCTTTGATGAAGAAGTGCGATCGCGCTTTTTGGACGAGTATCAACAAGCGGCGACGGGTCAACTCAACCACTGGCAGGAATTGCCTTATAGCTGTCTGGCACTGATTCTACTGTTAGATCAATTTCCCCGCAATATGTTTCGGGGTCAACCTCAAGCCTTTGCTACTGACTCTCAAGCTTTAGCCATCGCCCAACATGCGGTGTCACAGGGTTTTGACCAACAATTGCTCCCGGTACAGCGTTGGTTTATTTATATGCCCTATGAACATAGTGAGAACTTAGCACACCAGCGTCGGTGTGTTGAGTTATTTTCCACACTGAAACATGATCCAGATAGTGCCAGTACGATTGATTACGCCTATCGCCATCTCAAGGTAATTGAACGTTTTGGGCGATTTCCCCATCGTAACCCGATTCTAGGTCGAGAAAGTACACCGGAAGAAGTGGTGTTTCTTAAACAACCCGGTTCCTCATTTTGATCTGCTTTTTGATTGCTGATTGGGGAAGAGGTAATTAGACATGCAAGATTGGTTACATTAATGTGTAGGGGCGGGTTTAGGGATTAACTTTGATCGTTCCTACTAACTGGAATACAAAACCCGCCCTGCCTATAAACGTTATGAATAAGATTATATTGATTGACCAACGAACGGATTAGAGGGCGGGATTGGTTACATTAATGTGTAGGGGCGGGTTTAGGGATTAACTTTGATCGTTCATATTAACTGGAATACAAAACCCGCCCTGCCTATAAACGTTATGAATAAAATTATATTTATTGACCGAAGAACGGATTAGAGGGCGGGTTTTGACATACATCTTATCGACAGTATCCCAAGTGAACGGCTAAACCCGCCCCTACCGAGGATTTGTAGGAGTAGATGTCCACAGTTTGAGACTTACCGATCGCTTATTTTTTGGGTAACACTGGATCAGGTAATCACAGAGCAAGATTGGTTACGTTAATGTGTAGGGGCGGGTTTAGGGATTAACCTTGATCGTTCCTACTAACTAGAATACAAAACCCGCCCTGCCTATAAACGTTATGAATAAGATTATATTTATTGACCGACGAACGGATTAGAGGGCGGGTTTAGGGATTAACTTTGATCGTTCATATTAACTGGAATACAAAACCCGCCCTGCCTATCAATGTTATAAATAAGATTATATTTATTGACCGACGAACAGATTAGAGGGCGGGTTTTGACATACACCTTATCGAAAGTATCCCAAGTGAACGGCTAAACCCGCCCCTACAGCATATTTGTAGGAGCAGATGTCCACAGTTTTAGATTTGCCGATCGCCTATTTTTTGGGTAACACTAGATCAGGTAATCACAGATCAGGATTAAACTATGCTCGTATTTTTTATTCATGGTGTTGCCACATCTAACGTCAGATATGCCGATCCACTACAACGTCTTATTCAGGAAGAGTTTGACCAAATAGGACAATCTCGTCCCCATTTTTATTCTTGTTTTTGGGCAAATGTCCTAAAAGATGTTGGCAAGATATGGAACTGTATTCATCAAGACTTGCAGGAACTTAAGAGAGAATATCCCCAAACTAGCCCAGATGATATTTTCCGCTATCGAGAATTTCGGGAAGGATTTCTATCGGAGTTCGGCGGAGATTTTTTAAGTTACCTAAATCCTGAACGGGGTGTTGCTATCAGAAAGCTAATTGCTCAACAGCTAGCCGATTTTCTGACTAAGAATCCTACAGAAACCGAACTCCATATTATTACTCACTCGCTGGGAAGTGTTATCCTATGGGATATCTTATTTTCCGATAGATTCAGCACTGAAGATCCAGCTCATGATATTCGCGCCGTGATTCATGGCTTAAGCCAATCTGAACCAAGGAGAAAAGTACATCTCAAAAGCATCACAACCATGGGATCACCGATTTTGTTCTTGAATATGATGTTAGAGGTTAGTCCAGATAAACTTAAACAATTTGCAAATTGTGATCAAAACCAACCCCTAAGATGGCGGAATATCATTCATTCCTCAGATTTGGTTGCTTATCCGCTGCGGTCAAGCTTAAATCTTCAACCCTCTGATAACATCTTTTTTCGAGATGAATATATCTCGACTGATGCTAATCTAGCTGAAAAAGCTGCCCGTGCTATTGGTCAATTTGAAGCAGCACTTGCATTAGGTGTCGCTGATGCTCATGGTTCTTATTGGCATTGTTCCCAAACTGCTAATATAATTACGTCTAATATTCTGGGGAGTCAAGGAATTATCCGAGATGTGATTAATCGTTTATATAAAGTTCGCGGTATGACCAAGAAAATGTTGGATTTTACCAAAGATAGTCCGATCGATAGAAGTTTACAGCCGCTCAATTTCACAGATAGTAGTGGAATCCTATACCTCGTTGTCAATCCTCTTCAAGTGCATCATGTTTATGTTTGTGACGCTCAAGATAACTGTAAATTTGCTGGATATGTTGGTTGGATGGATACTGGGGGATTAAAAGAAGAAGTTGAATGGATTAAAATGAATTTGTGCCAAGTCACGGAATAATCCTTACCCTAAGGATAAACACTCAGGAGCGCTAAATGACACAACGACATTTTCCAGGGAGCAAGTTAGCCACAAGATCCAATGATGACGATGATGACGAAGATCTATTTGAGTATTTCTATGATGAGCCGGGGAGTTTACCGGGAACCTTAAGCATTGATGAGGATGCTTGTCCGTCATTCATCGTTCTGATTGACTACGATGAAAGTCACGCCAATCGGGTAACCAATTTAACCGCAGACGCCTGTACTCCTTATCTGACAAGCGATTCCGTATCTTGGCTGGATATTCAGGGGTTAGGTAGTGAAGATATTTTATTAGGCTTGGGGCGAATTGTGGGGTTACATCCCTTGCTATTGGAGGATGTGGTTAATGTTCCGCAGCGTCCCAAAGTGGAGGATTACAGCGACCAGTTATTAATTATAGCCCAGATGGTCATGCCTAAACCCACAGAAGATGGGTTTTGGATTGAGCAAGTGAGTTTTGTCTTAGGGAAATCCTATTTGCTAACGTTTCAGGAGGAACCAGAACGGGATTGTTTTGAACCAGTACGCGCTCGAATTCGGGGACATAAAGGTAAAATACGGCAAGCGGGTGCGGATTATCTGGCGTATACGCTCTTGGATGCGATCATTGATGGGTTTTTTCCAGTGCTGGAAGACTATGGGGAACGCATCGAAGCGTTAGAGGATGAAGTGATTCTCAACCCTAATCACCAAACCCTGGAGAAAATTTACCAGGTTCGGCGGGAATTACTGGCATTACGCCGTTCAATTTGGCCCCAACGCAGTGCGATTAATGCATTAATTCGCGACGGTAGTAATTTGATTAGTTCAGATGTTCGCATTTATCTACGGGACTGTTATGACCACACGATTCAGGTACTTGATATGGTAGAAACCTATCGGGAATTGGCTTCGGGTTTAATGGATGTTTACTTGTCCTCCGTCAGCAATAAAATGAATGAGGTGATGAAAGTCTTGACCATAATGTCCACGGTTTTCATCCCAATCACCTTTATCGCAGGGGTTTATGGGATGAACTTCCAATATATGCCAGAATTAACCTGGCGTTGGGGATACTTTGTCTGTTGGGGCGTGATGATCGCGATCGCGGCGTCTTTATGCTTCTTTTTCTGGCGTCGCGGCTGGTTCGAGGATTCTCGCTTTGCCAAACATGATTAAGGTTGAGTGCTGACGACTAATAACAGATCATGGATTTACTTGCTTTTGTGTATTAATTAGGAGTCTTGGGGTTTATGGATTTTGCCACAGAATTAGCCCGAAATATATTAGTTTTAACCGTTTATTTTATTGTTGTTGCCTTAGTTTTTAACCAAGCCTTTCAGTCCTTAGATAAGCTGGTGAAATTTGAAACCGATGCGGCTCATCTAAATCAAGACTTGTCCAAATATCAGCTACAGGACTTTCTAGTCGTAAAATTTTCCTTTGCCGATAAATACGAATTGGATGAACTGAAACGATTATCCATGAGTATTGAAAATAAATCCAAAGATGTTTTCGTTGAAATTGATTGGAAACAGTGTTTTATCAGTGATTTCGATAAGCGCATTCGGCGAGCCATCCGCGTAATTCCCGGCAAAAATGAGGCAGCTTCTCAATCACCAAGTACAATTCTTCCGGGTCAAACCCTAAAAGAAGAGATTAGCGATGAAAAGATAGGTTCTCCTCTTGTTTCCCCTAAAAACCTACAAGCAGCGGCTGACAAAAACGACTATTTTTACTTGCGTTTATTCTTAAAGATATCGGAAGCAAATACAAAAGGACGTACCTGCAACCTACGCTGTCAGTTCATCGCCAAAAATCTGTCCTGGCAAAAAGCACTGGTTCTCGCCTTACAACCAAAATAATTACGGTGTTCCGCCCCAATAAATAGCCCACGGCGATTAAAATAGATCACTAAGGAGAGAGTCGGCGCAGGTGGTTGCGGATTCACCCAAGTGGTGAATCTGAGGAAAGTCCGGGCTCCCGAAAGACCAAACTTGCTGGGTAACGCCCAGTGCGGGCAACCGTGAGGATAGTGCCACAGAAACATACCGCCAATTTGTCATTAGTCCCTAGTCTGATGTCTATAACCAAGGACATAAGACAAAGGACATACGACAAGTTGGTAAGGGTGCAAAGGTGCGGTAAGAGCGCACCAGCAGCATCGAGAGGTGCTGGCTCGGTAAACCCCGGTTGGGTGCAAGGTCGTTAGGAACTACGGTTGGTCTTTTACCAGTTCCTGCTTCAAGAGCCGCTAGAGGCGTCTGGTAACAGGCGTCCCAGATAGATAACTACCCTCCTAGTGATATAGGAGAACAGAACCCGGCTTACGTCCAACTCTCTCCCTTCTAGTCATAAGTTTATTGTAGGGGTGGGTTTAGGGACTCAAGCTAGCTTGTCACTAATAACTGAACAACAAAACCCGCCCTTATTCATGGACTCCTCCCCATACATAAATGACAGGGGGTTCCGTCTATCCCCTTACCAATCCGTTTTTTCGATGACCATTGACCCCAGACGACAAAAACAACTGCAAAAATTAGTGCAAAAGCTCGGATTACTGGATAATGCGCCTGTTCAATGGGATAAGCTTGACTTGGCGCTGACTCATCCCAGTATGTCCCGTGATGTGAACTATGATCAGTTGGAGTTTGTCGGGGATGCGGTGGTGCGAATGGCTGCCTCAGAGTTATTATTTGAAACCTATCCCAACGCTTCAGTCGGTGACTTTGCGGCAATTCGTTCCGTGTTGGTGAGCGATCGCGTCTTGGCTCAATTGGCTCAAGAGTATGGACTGGAGCGATACTTGCTCCTGGCTCCCAGCGCGGCGGCTGATCCTAGAGGTGAGATGTCACGGCTGGCTGACGCCTTTGAAGCGATCGTTGGCGCACTCTATCTGAGTACCCACACCTTAGAATTAATTCGCCCTTGGCTTGATCCTCATTTTCAGCGATTGACTGAAGATATTCTTAAAGATCCCGCCCGCCAAAACTATAAAGATGCTCTCCAAGAATGGACTCAAGCTCACTATAAATCTTTACCCGAATATCGCCTTACCGAAACCAATCCCATTGAGGCAGACGAGAATCGTTTTACTGCCCAAGTTTGGTTTAAAGGTCAACAATTGGGTGAAGGACAAGGACGCTCTAAAAAAGCGGCAGAACAAGCCGCCGCTAAAGCAGCTTTGGCTAAAGTGATTGGTGATTAGTCATTTGTCCTTCGTCATTTGTCCTACTCGCTCCCAAAAATAAGCAAGCTACGTCATAGTGACATCAGGGTGATAAACAACGATAATAGTGAAACCCGCCCCTACAGATTCAAAATTTCATGAAGACTAAAATTGCCGTATTGGGAGCCGGACGCTGGGGTACGCATTTGGTGCGGAATTTCGCGTCACATCCAGATGCCCAACTGGTAGCGGTAGTTGATTCCTCTAGGGAACGCTTAACTCAGCTTAAAGAACGATTGAACCTGAATGACAATGTGGTTCTAGCAGACAATTGGCAATCGATACGTTCCCAGATAGAGTGCGATGCGGTTGTAATCGCGACTCCGGCGGTGACTCATTATTCCCTGATTCAAGACGCCCTACAGCAAGGGTTCCATGTGCTAGCCGAAAAGCCGTTGACACTCGATGCGGCTGAATGCCAACAGTTGTCTGATTTAGCCCGTCAACAGCAGCGCCAGTTGATGGTAGATCACACCTATTTATTTCATCCGGCTGTTGAGCAGGGTAAAGCGGTGGTGCAATCTGGATGCTTAGGAGAATTGCGCTATGGCTACGCGGCTCGGACTAATCTAGGACCCGTGCGTCAGGATGTAGACGCGCTGTGGGATTTAGCGATTCATGATATCGCGATCTTCAATACCTGGTTAGGTGAGCAACCTGTGCAAGTTCAAGCCACGGGACGGGTGTGGTTACAACGGCAAGAGGGATCTGTAGGGGCGGGTTTAACCAATAACGTTTCACAAGAAACCGCTAATGTAACTAAACCCGCCCTTCTTGAGAAACATGATTTAGCCGATTTTGTTTACGTTATTTTGACATACCCAACGGGTTTTCAGGCATATATTCACTTATGTTGGCTCAACCCCGATAAACAACGGCGTCTGGGGGTAGTGGGGAGTCAAGGAACATTAATTTTTGATGAGATGGAAAATGATGCGCCCTTAACGCTTCAGCATGGGTATTTTGAGCAAAGTGGAGACGTGTTTACGCCTGCGGGTTTACGGCGGGAAGTCATCGAAATCGAGCGTCGCGAACCGTTGGCGCAAGTGTGCGATCGCTTTTTGCAGAGCATCCGCGATAATCAACCTGTATCAGTATCTTCCGGCTGGGTAGCGGCTCAACTGGTTAACATTCTCAGTTGTCTATCCCAGTCTCTCCAACAAGGAGGAACACCGATTAAGGTTCCTCAGTTAGCGGAATGATAGATAACTTAAAAAATTGGGTAGGATGTGGGGTGTCGGGAAAAACTTTCGACCTCAATTTTCTCTGTCAATAAGAGTGTCTTCTGGATTATCTTCAGGAAAAACAACATCTTCATACAGCAAAGAAATAGGGCATCGGAAATCAACGCTAGTTAAATACACATCTAATTCTGTCCCGCTAGTCGTTGTTTCTTCAAGAGAATAAGCTGTCAATTCCCATTTTCCCATCTCATTGAGTCGGTAGCATTCCACGTTCATTTTGTCTGGCTCAATCAGAACATATTCTTTCAAACTATCAATCCGACGGTAATGCCTAAATTTTTTGCCCCGGTCAAAGGCTTCTGTCCCCGGCGACAGGACTTCGACAAGCAAACAGGGATGATAGATAATTTTACGCGATCTTTGGTCTCGCGGATCGCAACTAACCATCACATCTGGATAGTGAAATGGTCCCTGACGTGAAACTCCTAC
Source organism: Coleofasciculus sp. A1-SPW-01 (assembly GCF_040217205.1). Lineage (NCBI taxonomy): Bacteria > Bacillati > Cyanobacteriota > Cyanophyceae > Coleofasciculales > Coleofasciculaceae > Coleofasciculus > Coleofasciculus sp. A1-SPW-01. Next base: position 61,415 of record NZ_JAVJNP010000015.1, read on the forward strand.
TTTGGCATCTGCCATAAAGACTTTACAGCCTTTACCCCTCAGGTGATTTTTGAGTGCAGATGTCAGATTTACGGCAATAGAGTTATGGGAAAGGGTTCCCCCTGTCATCGCCAAAACCTTGCCATTAATATATTCGTACTTAATGGTTTGTTGTTCTTCCCATTCCAGATACTCTTGCGGAGTTATTCGTTGATTTTTGAGTTGAGCAATCATTGAAAATGTTTCTTTTAAATATGACTATAGTAAACTATTAATCCGTTATTAATTTGCCGTTAATCTCGCCAATTGAATCCTGATGTTTAGGCAACTCTGTTGATAGTTGTGAGGGTGAATCACTGTCAAGTTGCTCATCCGTATCCTGTCCCTTTGTTTCGACAAGCGGTAAGCTAATGTTCACCGTCGTTCCCTGACCTTCTCCAGCACTAAAAAGGGTAATTGTCCCCCCCATCAATTCGATCAAGTTGCGGGAAATAGCCAGACCGAGACCTGTACCACCATACTTGCGCGTGGTTGACCCATCTACCATGACAAAGGGACGAAATAGTTTAGCCTGTTGCACGGGATTGATGCCAATTCCCGTATCTTTAACCGTTACCACAACTTGTGCAGGAAACGACTCTCTAGTTTCATGACTTTCAGTAATTTGTCTATTACTGGGAATCGTGGAGACACTAGCAACAGATGTAGAATCATCAGCACTCACCACGGGTTCGGTCTGATCGCTGGCTGTGTCAATCTGTGTACTGACTGTAATGCTGCCCGAATCAGTAAATTTTGCCGAGTTACCAATTACATTAATTAAGACTTGCTTCAGTTTAGCGGGATCGGCAATAACGGGAAGTTTTTCATGTAAGTTTTTTGTGTTGAATTCGAGTCCTTTCGATTGAATAGAGACTGCCTGTAAGTGAATCACTTCATCAATCATTTGACGCAGATCGATCAGTTCAACTTCCACGGAAAGTTTCCCTGATTCAAGTTTTGCCAGGTCTAAAACATCATTAATAATGTTCAACAAATGAATAGCCGCTTCATCGGCTCGTTGTAAAAAGTCAAGTTCTTCCTCGCGGTCATCACAGAAACCATCTTTGACCAGTCGCAGGCAACCAATAATACCATTCAGGGGAGTTCTCAGTTCGTGAGATGTTGTAGCGAGAAACTCATTCTTAAGCTGGTTGGCGGCTTGGGCTTCTTTCCAAGCGGCTTCGAGTTCTTCCGCCCAATGTTTGAGGCGCTCAAACATGCCATCCAGGGCTTCGGCTAATTGGTTAATTTCTCGAATTTTGAAGGTATGAGGAATGCGATAATTCGAGTGAAGCTGGGATTCATGCAGGGCGCAATCTCTGAGTTTTTCTAAGGGACGGGCGAGGTCACGGGAAATGTAAATTGTGGCTAAAATACTGGCAGCAATTAAGCCACAGGTGAGGATAAACAGAACTTGGCGGATATCCTGAAGACCGATCAGCGCACTCTCTAAGGGGGTAACAGCAAGAATAATCCATTGCTGGTCAGATTGGTCGCTAATCGGACTTTCAATCGCTGTATAGCCAGCGACATATTCCTGACCATCCACGGCAAGATGGATAAAGGACTCACGACCTGCGATCGCGTCTTCGACCAGACTCTCAAGTCTTGAAGAATCGAGTTCTTGGTTGATATTGCGTCCCACTTGCTGGGCGATGGGATGCACCAGAATTTTACCCGCTTGGGTAATCACCACGGCTTCACCAGATAGGGAACCCGGCTTAATAGATTTGGATTGGAGTAAGGTTGAGCATAAGCTCAAAGCATATTGGAGTTGACCCTCAGCGTTATAAACGGGCGCACTCAACAGAATCGGGAGTTGAGTTTTGCCTGAGATGGCTTCGGCTTCGTTTGTAGCAGGGGTTGAGGGTGCTAGCGGAGGTAGGACTGTGACCTCTATTTGAGACGGATCTATAGAAACCTCACCTTCCTGACTAGACCATTTTGAGATCACTTGCTGGTTGACGAGTAAGGATTGATTACAGGTACTGCTCACGATATCTTGAGTCTGAATATCACTCAACTGCACGCAATTGACCGGGGTGGGGAGTTGTTGAGCCAGTTGGTTGATAAATTGTTGATAGCCTGTCGATGACTGAGATTGAAAGACTATGGCTTGGCTAGCGGTCAGCAGGTTAGCTTGTAACGCTGAGATCGCCTCTTGAATGCTTTCCCCTTTTCTCACAGCACTTTCGGTTAAATTTTGACGCGCTGTGTCTAGAAGCGTTGAGCGTGCTTTTCTGTAGGTCACATAAACTCCCAGAAGCAACACTGGCACGCTGAGTAACAACAGGCGTGACAGCAAAACACGACGAAAGGAGGATTGACCTGGCTTAGCCATAAGATACGCTGGTGTGATTACAGAAGAAAAGGTGGTAGAAAGAGTAATCGTTAATACAGTTTACGAGTCACGGAGTCTTCCTGAAAACCCCTTATCTCTATCCTAGAACGATTCACAAGCTCTTTAGGGGTTGCTGAATAAGTATGGTGGTGAGGATAGGGAACAGGGAATAGTAAAAAATCTCCTAACCTTGGAGCCTTTTGCGATAGTTACCATTATTTTTCTTGCCCCAGACAACTATGCCGGAAACGTCTGCTATCAATCGACCCCATACTACAGTCGTTCTGGCTATGAGTGCCGATGGCAAGATTGCGGACGTGACGCGATCGCCTGCCCGATTTTCATCGTCTGCGGATCAAGCTCATCTGGAAAGCCAAGTGGCACTGGCGGATGGGGTTTTGTTCGGTGCAGGAACTCTCCGGGCTTATGGTACCACTCGCAGTGTCTCAAATTCCCAGTTACAGCAGCAGCGTAAACAACGGGGCTTACCCATCCAACCAGTGCAGATTGTTTGCTCCCGTCTAGCTCAATTCGATCCACAATTACGCTTTTTTCACCAAAACGTACCCCGTTGGCTGTTGACGACAGAGGCGGGTGCTGAACCCTGGCGGGACAAGTCGGATTATTTTGAGCGGATTTTGGTGGTGAATGCCTCTAGCGATGGGATAAATTGGCATGACGCTTATCAACAGCTCAACCAATTGGGCATCCAACGGCTTGCTGTCTTAGGGGGGGGTAACTTAGTGGCATCTCTACTGGCGGCTGATTTAATCGATGAACTCTGGTTCACAGTTTGTCCCCTGATTTTAGGGGGTGCAGCCGCCCCAACGCCTGTTGAGGGAACTGGCTTTTCTGAGCAATTGGCGAAACGTTTAGAACTTTTGGCAGTTGAGAGGGTTGACCAAGAGTTATTTCTACACTATCGGTTGTCCAGGGAATGAGGAGATGGGGGAGTTGTAGAGACGTTGCATGCAACGTCTCTACAACTTAATTTTGACAATTCATCTCACATTAATCGGTCAAAATAAACTCGGCTATGTTAACTTATGTAAATAACCCCTCAAGCCCTTACCAATGACAAAAGACTAATGACAAATAACGATCCTCACCGTTCATTTTAATCCATGCCGATCTAGACCTAATTATAGATTTTCCCAATGGTTCACCAACCGCAGACTGACTATTCCGTTAACTGGGTTAACCGGATGGCTGATATTCCCCAAGCCGCTTGGGATGCCCTTGCCCAACCCCTGAAAACGCCGTTTCTAGAATGGGACTGGTTGAATAATTTAGAAACATCGGGAAGTGCGACGTCTAAAACCGGATGGTTGCCCCATCACCTAACTATATGGCGAAACCGAGAGCTTATTGCGGCTGCGCCCTTCTATATTAAAGGTCATAGCTATGGAGAATTTGTCTTTGACCACCAATGGGCAGATCTGTCTCATCGTTTAGGCGTTCGCTACTATCCCAAACTGTTAGGGATGACGCCGTTTACTCCAGCAGGCGGTTACCGATTTTTAATTGCACCTGGAGAAGATGAAGATGAACTCACTGAGATTATGGTGAGTGCCATTGATCACTTTTGCGGGAATAACCGGATTAGTGGCTGTCATTTTCTCTTTGTTGACCCTGAATGGCGACAGGTGATGGAACGCCATGGTTTTACAAGCTGGTTGCATCACAGTTATATTTGGCAGAATAAAGGGTTTAGTAGCTTCGATGATTATCTGAGTATCTTTAACGCCAATCAGCGGCGTAATATTAAGCGGGAACGTAAAGCGGTGACTAAAGCCGGACTGCGTTTGGTTCCTTTAGTCGGGGATGATATTCCCAAATCCTTATTTCCCCTGATTTATAACTTCTATAGCAGCACCTGCGATAAGTTTTTTTGGGGCAGTAAGTATCTGACGCGCCAGTTTTTTGAACAGTTGTATCCCGACTATCGTCATCGTGTGGTATTGGTGGCGGCTTATCGAGACGATGATGACCGACATCCCGTGGGGATGTCGTTTTGTATTAATAAGGGTGATCAGTTGTATGGGCGCTATTGGGGCTGTTTTGAGGAATATGATTGCCTGCATTTCGATGCGTGCTATTACACCCCGATAGAATGGGCGATCGCGAATGGGGTTAAGATGTTTGATCCAGGTGCTGGAGGACGCCATAAGCGGCGGCGAGGATTTCCCGCGACACCGAATCACAGTCTGCACCGATTTTATAATCAACGCCTGATGCAAATTTTGCGCCACTATATCGGTGAAGTGAATGAAATGGAACAGGAAGAAATCGACGCGATCAATAATGATTTACCGTTTAGCAAACGAGACATTCAATTTTTGGTTCAGGATTAATTGTCACGGGATGATGAATGATGAAAGTATCCCAGTTTTTAACCGAACCTCAGCGCAATTGGCAGGGGTCTTAATTTTTTAATTGCCATAAGATGCTTCTGCTTCCTGCCCTCTGCCTGCTTTAAACGGTCTAAACACGATACTATTCAAGAAGGGACGCATTGAGCCAAGACAAGATGAACCAAACAGTAGAAGACCTGCGTACAATTAATGACAAACTGTCTAAACGGGAAATTGAACTTGATCCCGGTGGATATTTTATTATCTACCTCGACCGGGATGCACGGTTAATTTGTGCCAAACATTTCACCAATGTGATTGATGATCGCGGTTTAGCCGTTGACCCAGAAACCGGGAAACCGATTCCCGCACGAGGTAAGGTTGAACGGACTCATACGACCTTGTTTACAGGTAGAACCGCCAAGGAACTTTGTGTGGTTATTTTTGAGCAAACTCAGCCCTGTCCAGTCACAATGTTGGATCATGCGGCTTATTTAGGACGGGAGTTTATGCGGGCTGAGTTTGCTTTAATTTCTGGACAGGAGTATGTTCAGGATTAGTGCTTTACAGTAAAAGCTTCTGATCATCTCTTAGAGAACAGGGAACACCTCGACCCTTCGACAGGCTCAGGGCATCGCTTACCTCGACTTACTTCGACTTACTTCGACTTCGCTCAGTAACACGCTCAGTAACACGCTCAGTAACACGCTCGGTGTGTCACAGGGAACAGTAACAAATGACAAATGACGAACTTAACCAGAGAAGCCCTGATAAAAGAAATAGGTTGCCATTGGTACCACTGTCGCGACAACCAATAGTACAACAACCCAGATGGTCGAGTTTTTTGTGTCAGTTTCTTCTGCGCTGGTAAATGTGCCTTCAACCTGAACCGTTTCTTCTACAACTGGAGGACCGGGATCAGGTTGACCCGATAGCACAGCCACTAAGCGATCGCTAGCCTCTAAAAAAGACTTATTGTACTTGTTACCTTCCCGCAAGGGGACTGTCATTGTTTCCGAGGCGACACTCTCGGCAATGTCGTCTGGCATAATTGACTTGACGTCTTCCCCAGTGACAATGGCAGTATTATTGGTCAGGGTATCGATCAGCAGCAAGGTTTGATTCGCTTGGGCTTCCGGTGTCGGATACCATTTTTTGAATAGGGCTTTAGCAAAGCTGTCTACGGTTTCACCGTAGTCTAAACGGCGAACCGTCACAAATCTGACTTCCTGGTCGGTTTTCTGGGCTAAATCTTCCAAGCTTTTGCTCAACTTGCCTTCACTCAGGCGGCTGAGTACGTCGGCTTGATCAATCACCCATGTTGGTTCACCCGCGTTGACATTGGGCATTTGGTAGACGTTTATAGCGTTGGCAGGTGTAGCCACCAATCCGCTAACTAAAACGCCCAGTAATAGCGGTAGTATTAGACGTTTCAGGTTTTTGTATAGTTGATTGAAGATTTGTCTCATTTACTGACTCTTGAGATGACTGTTTTTTTCAAAATACTACACTCTAGTGAACGACCGACATCTAGCTCATGTCTTGACAGATAACCATAGTTGTGCAACTTAGATTCCTGACTTCTTGGAGAAGTCAGGGGTTTTGGTCGCTGGACGTAGACGATGATTCGCGCCGATTACTCCCTAGAGACACGGCGGTGTTATATCCTTAAGCTATAACTAATTTGATGAAGTTTTTTAAAGGTCTTCCCATATTGTGTCATGGGATTACCCTTCCCTGCTTACAATGTTAAGTCAGGTATTTTTGTAAACATTCAGATTGAGAGGCAATATCTAGATGGCAGATGCAAGAAATATGGAAATGGTAAAACCTTACGGGGGAGACCCTTTTGTGGGTCATTTATCGACTCCGATCAGCGATTCGGCGTTTACCAGAGCGTTCATTGGCAACCTGCCAGCTTACCGCAAAGGGCTATCCCCATTCCTACGCGGCTTGGAAATTGGTATGGCTCATGGTTACTTCTTAGTGGGTCCTGAGGTTGTGTTTGGCGCACTGCGGGATTACCCAGAAGCGCGTTATCTGGGCGGCTTAGTCACCGCTTTGGTTATCGTTCTGCTTGGAACCGCCGGAATGGCAGCTTGGGGATTAGTGTCGCTCAAAAGCGCCGCCGAAAGCGCTCCGGATACAGAACTACTCAAAACGTCTGAAGGCTGGAGTGAATTTGCAGGTGGATTCTTTGTTGGAGGTATGGGAGGCGCTTTCGTGGCTTACTTCCTCCTGGAAAATTTTGAGACAGTGGACGCCATTTTCCGAGGCTTGGTGAATAACTAACCCCATTGGGTTCGTTCATTGGGTAATATTTGTCTTGAACTCTTGTAAATTTAGATAGGACAATTTGACATGACTGGTTCTTATGCAGCTTCGTTCTTACCCTGGATTCTGATTCCCGTCGTTTGTTGGCTGATGCCTGCTGTGCTGATGGGACTTTTGTTTATCCACATTGAAAGTGACGCCTAACCAAGGAGTGTCTCAACCTTGAGTTGATGAGTCGTGTGGGTAGTTGTTTGCCCTGTGAGCAAAACACCCACACGACAAAGTTGCATTAATGGGGAGAACTGGACGTCCTGTCTCTCGGTTTGGACTTGGGTTGAGAATCTTTAACCTTCGGGATGATTACACTTTGACCTCCTAAAGATAATATCTCCTCATACCTTTTGTCACTACTTTGGAGATTACTATGATGGAAAGTGACAACCACAGTGCATTCATCTCTAGTGCAAGAAACTTCAAAACTATACTTTGGATACAGTGACTTGAGATGATTTTCCCACATTTGTTGGATGACTTGACCCAAATAAAATAAGTTATCAATTCCAGCAGATTCTGAACCAGGAAGCAAATCATCAATATGCTGATGGTTCATTACCTGCTCAATCGAGGCAATATTATCTCCGAGTTGTGCTTTCCACTGCTCGTAAATTTCTAAATTAAAGGCTTCTGATAAAAAAATACCTCCCTCATGTTCAACAAAGTCAGGTAAAAAGACTTTGGTGAAGGCTAAAGCAACTTCAATATTAGAGACTCCAGCCAGATAATCCCAGAGAGAAAAATCATCGCCGTTAATTTGTTTCCACTGCTGGAAATCGCTCATCTTATCTGTATTTAAGGATAGGTGCTGGGTTTCCATGATTTTTAAGGTATCTCGTCAGTTATATAAAAATGATTGTAAGCTGTTCGGAATTAAAACCTTACTTAATGTCAAAAAAATGAAAATAATTGTAATGCGAGCATCTTGCTCTCTATCCATTCCCAATTTAAATGCGTGACCGCTTAAGCTTACAGTCCATAGTCCTAGTTAAATCATTGCTAAAAATATGTTTGATAGCTTTATAAATGCTGTATTCTTTGCTGTTTTTTGATTTAAATTTTACTCTTGCTACCAATATAATTACATTGAAAAATATTGGCAATGCCATCCTAGAATAAAGTGTAGTATACTATTATTGAAAGTCAATCTGCTTTCCTTAGAGATTCATCTCACCGTCAAATCGAAGATTACGACGGGAGCCATCTTACCCGATCAACTTAAATTATTTCGTAAGTTACACAAGGAGTTCTCATGAGTAACACGAGTAACTTTCGCCAAGCCATGCGTAATGCTAAGGGTCAAGCCTTAGTCGGACCCAATGTGATAGCCAATGCTCTGCCCTACGTCGGTGGTGGATTAGTTTTAACGGCTGTCGGGACTTATGGTGGTTTGAATGTCCTTACCACCAACCCCGGGTTATTCATGACAACCTTCTGGGTTGCCCTGATTGCTGAATTAGTCCTATTCTTCGTCGCTCGTGGTGTGGCGGAGAAAGGCAATAACAGTGCAGCATTGCCTCTGTTGGCGACCTATAGCCTGCTCTCAGGCTACACCCTCAGTGGTATCGTATTTGTTGCCATTGGCACTTCAGGCGTAGGAATTCCAGGGATTGGAATCGCCGCTCTGGGTTGTGGTGTCACTTTTGTTGCTGCCCGTCAAATTGGCTCGAATCTTTCAGACCAAGATGGGATGGCGTTAACCCAAACCGTGCAACTGGGTATTATTGCCTTGTTGGTGGTGTTGGTGGGTCAGCTCGCCTTGAGCTTTTTTGGCGTTTATACCCCTAGCTGGCTAGAAATTGGCATCTCTGGCATTGGCGTTTTACTATTTGTTGGTGCGGCGGTGGTGGATTTCTATATCTTGCCCCGCACCTATCGCAATGATCAGTATCTGCCAGCCGCATTATCGATGTACTTGACCTACATCAACCTGTTTATCTTTATTTTGCGGTTGTTGATTGCCTTTAATCGCGACTAATTGACTCACCTTATCCCACGACTTTTAAGGCGTGGGATACCTGTCATTGGTCTGATGTAATTAAGTTTTCTGATTACAATTGATTAAAGGGAGTAAAGTACCAGCACAAAAAAACATGGAAGTTGTAGAGATTAAACGCGAAGTCGAAACCTTGTCCCTTCGCCTGGGAAAAACCCAGGACTATCTTTGACGTACCTGCACTGACTGCCAAAATTAAAGACTTAGAGCAACAAGCGGCTCAACCGGATTTTTGGGATGACCAAACCTTCGCTCAGCGAACCCTGCAAAAGCTGAATGACCTGAAATTGAATTTGCAGCAGTACCAGCAGTGGAAAAGTAATCTAGAGGATGCAAAAGCGGTTCTGGAATTGCTGGAATTGGAAACCGATGAAGGATTGCTGCAAGAAGCCCAAACCAATGTAGTCAAGCTGAATCGCGAACTTGACCGTTGGGAATTAGAACAGCTACTATCGGGTCCTTATGACGCCAATGGCGCGGTACTGGCGATTAATGCGGGGGCGGGCGGAACAGATGCTCAAGATTGGGCAGAAATGCTGCTGCGAATGTATACCCGTTGGGCAGAAAACCAAGGGTATAAAGTGCAGTTGGCAGAATTCTCGGAAGGAGATGAAGCGGGGATTAAGTCAGCCACCCTAGAAATTCAGGGACTCCGCGCCTATGGCTATTTGAAAGCAGAGAAAGGAACTCACCGACTCGTGCGAATTTCTCCCTATAACGCCAACGGAAAACGGCAAACCAGTTTTGCTGGGGTTGAGGTTATGCCCATCCTGAACGAGGATGTAGACCTAGATATACCTGAAACGGATTTAGAGATTACCACCTCTCGTTCTGGGGGTAAGGGCGGTCAAAATGTCAATAAAGTGGAAACCGCCGTTCGGGTTAAGCATATTCCCACAGACATTGCCGTGCGCTGTACCCAGGAGCGATCGCAGCTACAAAACAAGGAAAAAGCCCTCGCCCTGCTGAAAGCCAAGCTATTGGTGATTGCCCAAGAACAACGCGCTCAGGAAATTGCTGAAATCCGAGGCGATATGGTTGAAGCCGCTTGGGGGAATCAAATTCGCAATTATGTCTTCCACCCTTACCAGTTGGTGAAAGACTTGCGGACGAATGTGGAAACCACAGGCGTTGATGATGTCCTGAATGGGACGCTCGATCCCTTTATCGAAGCCTACCTGCGTCAGGAAAATCAATTGACCTGATCGGTGGAGAGAGGGGAGCAGGGGGAGATGGGGGAGATGAGGAAGTTAACTCAAAACTCTACCTTACCTGTTTCCTGTTCCCTGACGAAGGACAAATGACAAATGACAAATGACAATTTGTTACATTCTGTAAAGAAAGGCGATAAAATAGTTTTTAGCGTCAAATCACCATTACTGACCATTACTGATGAGTCAATCCTCAACACCCCCGGATACAGCGAAGCCGCCGTTTGCTGAACAGCCAACACCAGCCAACGCCGCTTTGAATGAACCGAAACCCAGTTACGTGAAATTAGCCATGCGTAACATGGTGCGTAAAGGAGGCAAATCCCTACAACACTTTTTTCTAACCAGCGTGGGTTTGTTAGCTGTGCTGATTGGTTTAGCTTACCTGACTCGTTAACGTTCCCATAGCTCATCTCACACCAGAGGCGGCACAAGTGAATATCGAACTAATAGTGCAGGATTGTTTCTTTGAAGCCTCCCAGTCAGCGACTCCGGAAGCTAATTCCCTGACGAACCCAATTTCCACCTCCACTTGGGAACATTGGTTCAGCCAATGGCTAGAAACACTGCACCCCGATAATCCGCCAGCGCCGACGCATGAACTGACACTACGCCTGACTGATGACGCAGAAATTCAGGCACTTAATTCTCAGTTCCGCCACAAAAATCAACCCACTGATGTACTCTCCTTTGCCGCATTAGAGGTAGACTCGCCTCAGATACCTCCAGATATGCAAGCGGCTGAATCAGTCTACCTGGGCGATTTAGTCATTTCAGTGGAAACAGCTTATCGCCAAGCCCAACACCAGGGTCATCCCTTGAGTATAGAGCTGGCTTGGTTAGCAACCCATGGGTTGCTACATCTTTTAGGGTGGGATCATCCGGACGAGGAAAGCTTGCAACGAATGCTAAACCAGCAGCAGGCTTTGCTCCAGATTGTCAACTTGACGTTACCCGTATAATGACACTGGATTCGGTGTCAGTTCATTACTAGCAATGGAATTCAATCCCCATGGTTTATAACAATACTCACTCTCCCAATTCTCAATACTTAGTTCCCGGTTCCCGGTCGATAGTGCATGACTTGTCACTGCAAAATCAGCCAGAGTCTGACCCGAATCAAAGATTTAAACGAGACTTGGCTTGGTGTATTGCCCCAACCCTAATGGTTAGTTTTAAATATGCTTGGGCGGGAGTTCGCTATGCCTTTGTCACCCAACGGAACTTTCGCATTCATACCCTGATTGGCACAGTGGCAATCACTTTGGCGATTTTGTTAGAATTGCCGCCTGTAGAAATTGCGGTAATTGGCTTGACCAGTGGGCTAGTGATGACCCTGGAATTGCTGAATACAGCAGTTGAGGCAGTGGTTGACTTGACGGTTAAACAGTCCTATCATAAGCTGGCAAAAGTTGCCAAAGACTGTGCGGCAGGTGCAGTTCTCATCTCCGCGATCGCAGCCCTACTCGTTGCTGGTTCCCTACTTTTACCGCCCTTGGTGACTCGTATCCTGTTACTGATGCGCTAAGCTATTTTTTTAACCTAAATTAAAGTGTAATGGTTTGTCGTGGTTAGGGTAAGATACCCAGGAGTGTAAATTTTGATTGTTGTCATTGATAACTACGACAGTTTTACCTATAACTTGGTGCAGTATCTAGGGGAACTTGGGTTCACATTTCCGATTGCCACGGATATTCAGGTATACCGCAATGACCAAATTGACCTAGATCAACTGCGCCAATTAAATCCCGATGGGATAGTAATTTCCCCAGGACCCGGACGTCCGGATGATGCCGGGATCTCTTGTGAGTTAATTGACCAACTTGGTGCAACTGTACCCATCTTAGGCGTTTGTCTGGGTCATCAAAGTATTGGTCAAGTCTTTGGCGGAAACATTATCTCAGCCCCCCTGTTGATGCATGGCAAAACCTCGGAAATTTATCATACTGGCGTCGGTGTTTTCCAGAATTTACCCAATCCCTTTATCGCCACTCGATATCACAGTCTAGTAATTGAGCGAGACACCTGTCCAGAGGCGCTGGAAATTACCGCTTGGGTGGAAGATGGCACAATTATGGGGGTGAGACACCGGAACTATCCCCACCTTCAAGGCGTCCAATTTCATCCAGAGAGTGTTTTGACCGATTGCGGTAAACAGTTATTGCAAAATTTCTTAGTTTCTCTTCCAGCATCGACTCAAAACCCAATGGTTCTAGCTTAAGTTTGAGGAGTATTGATTAACTAACGATGAAACGGCGACAGTTGATGCGCTACGTGGGTGCAGGGGTGCTTGGCACTTTGGGAACGACATTGGCTTCACAATTTCAGTCGGCTGAGGCGCAGTCGGCGAGTGGAACACTGACAGTTAAGTGGTTAGGACATACCTGCTTTTTGTTTACAGGTGGAGGGATGCGGATTTTGGTGAATCCGTTTCGGACAGTCGGGTGTACCGCAGGTTATCGTCCGCCAAAAGTAGAGTCGGATTTGGTTTTAATTAGTTCTCAGTTGTTGGATGAAGGTGCGGCTGAGGGATTGCCAGGAAATCCGCGTATCCTGTTTCAACCGGGAGTTTATCAGATTGGGGGGATTCGATTCCAAGGAATTAGCATTCCTCATGATCGCTACGGGGGACGCCGATTGGGAAATAATGTGGCATGGCAATGGGAGCAAAGTGGGATTAAACTTCTCCATTTAGGTGGCGCAGCCGCACCGATTGAAATTGAGCAGAAAATTCTCATGGGGCGTCCGGATGTGGCATTTGTGCCTGTGGGCGGCAGTATTAAAGCCTATAATCCGAGGGAGGCGAAAGACGCGATCGCGGTGTTGAATCCGAAGATGGTCATCCCAACTCATTTCCGTACCCAAGCAGCGGATGAAACCTGTCAGGGGGACTATGGGATTGAACCCGTGGATGAGTTTTTAACGGTGATGGAGGGAATGCCTGTAAGTCGGGTGAACAGTGATACGTTGACATTGAAGCCATCAGATTTGCCCCAGAATGGTTCGATGATTAAAGTGTTAAGTTATCGATTTTAATTATTGCACTCAGTCGGGGCGGGTTTAGTCGAATCTGGGTGAGTAAAAAAGGATAATGGTAAAACCTGCCCCTACATAGGGCTTAAGCTTTTAATCAATTCCTATTTTGTGGGTCTGTACGATATATAATTCCTTCAGATATGTCTAGTGGTAGAATATCAGCCAACTGACATTTTAGTGGCATCGTATTCATTGAAGAATACTTGATTAGGGCTTCGACTGATCCCTGCAACATTCTGCCCAATGTAGGGGTGTAACCGTAGTACAGGTGTAGCGATGGCTGATCCAATCAAACACAACATTCTGTTGGAACGTTTACTCTCGGTTTCTGCCTACTACAGCCTAGCCTTGTCTGTTATCGTTCTGTGTCTGTCAAATTCGCTAGCAGTCGCTCGCGGAGCAGATACTGAAAAACTAAAAGCTGTGCCAGTGCCTACCACAGAATATTCTAAGCTAAAACAGACTAACTCCAGCTCCCTGGCACAAGCTTCTACAACCCCATCTCCACAACAACCATCTACTCCATCTAAACCGAGTGAATCAGAACCCGAAGTATTAATATTTGAGGTCATAGTCAGCGGGGTAGAAGGAACACTGGAAAATGAAGCTTATCAAGCTATTATTCATACCTTACCAGGACGTAATACAACCCGCTCTAAACTTCGAGAGGATGTCAATGCTATTTTTGCCACAGGCTGGTTTAAGTCTGTTGACGTAGCGCCGGAGGATACGCCGTTAGGGGTACGAGTAACTTTTATAGTAGAGCCGAACCCGGTACTGAGGATGGTACAGGTACAAGGAAATCAGGTTTTACCTGAACAAGTGATTGACAATATTTTCCAACAGCAATACGGTACTATCCTGAACAGGGTTCAATTGCGAGAAGGTATTCAGGAAATTAGTCAGTGGTATCAAGACAATGGTTATACTCAGCTTCAGGTGAGCATTAATGAAGAAATATCAGAAGATGGCACAGTTCTGTTGACGGTTTCAGAAGGAAAAATTAAGGATATTCAGGTTCGCTTTCTGGGCAAAAAGGGGGAAGTTAGAGATGAGCAAGGTCAACCTATTTCTGGTAAAATACCTATTTCAAAAATTTTACAGGTAATGGAATCGAAGCCTGGAGAGGTGTTCAGGCAAGATACCCTGACCAAAGATCTGCAAAGAATATTTGGTTTAGGTTTTTTTCAGGATGTTCGAGTTTCATTGGACTATGAACAAGACTCTAATCAAGTCTCTGTAGAGATAGATGTTATTGAGAAACCAGATGATAAATCTTTAGAAGAGTTAGGAATAACACCCGCCTTGCGACAACAAGCGCTCGCATCTGATGTAACTAGAGGGCTTGGTGGGATATACTTCGACTTGGAAGACTATCAGAAGGCACAAGCTAAGTTCCAAGAAGTGCTGCAAATCTACCGAGCGACTAAGGAACAATACAGACAAGCCAAAGCGCTCTCTAATCTTGGCCACGTCCACTATGCAGTAGAAGAGTATCCAGAGGCAATCCTTAAATATAAAGAAGCTTTGCAAATCTTCGAGTCTATAGAAAATCTGGTTGAGCAAGTCGCAGTTCTTTACAACCTGAGCCTCACCCATGAAGAACTGGGAGATTTATACGAGAATCAAGGAAATATGTCAGGTTCTCGAAAGGAGTATCAGTTAGCCATCGAGTCTTGCCGAAAGTCGCTATCACTCTTGCAAGAATTGAAGACTATACCTCCTGAATACGAAGCCTTGGCTTTTCTTTATAGTATTGGTAATATTTACCAAAAATTAAAAGATTATCAGCAAGCGCATGATACCTATCAGCAGGCACTTAGATTATTACAGAAAGCTGAGAAGCAATCCATTAAAGTGGGCTACCCATACGATATATTTGATTATGTGATATCTAGAGAAGAACGTGTTTTCGCCGTAAATTTAGTGAAAGGTATGATTTTTTTGAGTCTGGGTAATACGTATGAAAGTTCGGGCAATTACCAGCAAGCAATATATGCGTTTCATACTTCTTTATCGCTAATGCAATCCGCTAGACAGACTTATGAAGGACAAGAGTCTCCAGAATTTTCTAAAAATGACAGGGCTGGTTTACTATTTTTCGAGAGTTTGGCAGCAGGTTTACTTGGTGAAACCTACGCAAATTTAGGAGAACCTCAATTAGCACAAAAGTACGGTGAAGAAGCACTGAAACTAGCATCAAAAATTGGAGTAAATGCTTTAGAAAATTTTACTCGTAACTTCTTCATGTTTTCCTCATCTGACCCAAACTTGGATGAAGTTGAATCGATTCGACAATCACGTTCATTCTGGACATATTTTGGAACTCAAGGAGAAACACTTTATCTGATTTCTCTTGCTGGTAGACTGGCTGGCTCTGAAGAACTGAATGATAAGCAACAGGCACTTGATTTGTATAATAAAGCACTTTCTCAAATCCCAGAAGATAACGAGGGATTACGAGCTAATACACTCAATTCCGTTGGTCAATTACTTATAAATATAGGGAATCACCAAGAAGCAATCCACTTACATCAGCAAGCTTTAAACTTATGGCAAAACCTCAAGAATCGCAGTAGAGAAGCGGCAACACTTTCGCTGCTAGGGAATGCATTCTCTAACCTAAAACAGTATGACAAAGCTTTTGATTTCTATAATCAAGCATTGCAAATACAGCAAGAATTGTCGGATGGTTCAGGAGAAGCTTACACTCGTTATAATATTGCATCTCTTGAACGCAGTCGGGGAAATTTCATCCTAGCTCGGAATGAAATAGAAGCCACCATTAAACTTGTCGAATCAAAGCCAACAGAAACTGAAACTGGTGTACGTTTTGGAATTGAATCTTCATTTTCAGTTGAAGATTTAACAACCTCTGACCCTGTTCAGTCGCCAGCTACAAGCTACACGGAAAATATTGAGCCTCAACCCCTTGATCTCAACAGTAGTGACTATGGGTCATATCTAAACCTAGCTTCCTACCTTGAGAATAAACACACATATTATGAGTTCTACATTGACTTGTTGATGCAACAACATCAGAAGCATCCAGAGCGGGGATACGATAGAGAAGCTCTGGAACTCAGTGAACGCTCTCGCGGACGCAGTCTTCAAACCTTTCTTAATGTAGCAACAATCAACAATGAAACTCAGGCTCAAACGCCTGCTGAAAAAAACCCTGTGGCGTTAAATCAGCCCCTGAAACTTGTAGACATTCAACAGTTACTTGATCAGGATACGTTACTGCTAGAGTATTTTCTGGGTAAGGAACGTAGCTACTTGTGGGTTGTATCTAAAGATGAGCAATCAAATACTAGCAGCATCAAGAGTTATGTGCTACCTAAAAGCAAAAATATTGAGCAAGTAGCACGGCGTTTCAATAACTTCTTGACTGTACCTAGCTTGCGAGTTAGACCGAATAAAACCGCCCAAGCTGGGATAGAACTCAGTGAGATGATTCTCGCTCCCGCTCGTGAGCAACTGAAACAACAGCGTTTGTTAATTGCAGCCGATGGCATTCTCCAATACATCCCCTTTAGTGCTTTACCAATTCCCCAGGCTGATCAGACAGTAGATCCTGAAAATATTGCGGCTTCAACTCAACCCTTGCTGGTAAATCATGAAGTTGTCAATCTCCCCTCCGCATCAGTTCTGGCTCTGATTCGCCAACGTCAAGGAACTCGTCACCCTGCGCCTCGAGAATTAGCGGTATTTGCTGACCCCGTTTTCGATCTGGAGGACAAGCGATTGGTGATAAACTCTAATCAGATGGCTCCACAATTTCAGCTATTTTCTTCAGCACTAACGGCGTCAACGGGAACCCATTCAAATCCTAACCTTCCTGGTATTATTCAACTCTACCCGCGATTACCAGGAACCCGTGAATCGGCAGAACGGATTCTGGCTTTTGTTCCCGAATCGGAGCGACAACAACTGTTTGATTTCGATGCCAACCTGGAAAATGCTACCAGTCCAGAATTGCAGCAGTATAACATTGTTCATTTTGAAACCCACGGTATTCTAGATAGTCAGAATCCTGAAAAGTCTGGTGTGGTTTTGTCGGGAGTTAATCGAGAGGGTGAATTGCAAATGGGATTGCTTTCCCCTAGACTGGTGTTCAATCTACAGTTACCTGCCGAGCTGATTGTTTTGAGCGGTTGTCGTACTGGCTTAGGTAAACAAGTCAAGGGAGAAGGGTTGGTTGGTTTAACCAGCAGCTTCATGTATGCGGGAGCGGAGCGGGTAGTTGTGAGTCTGTGGAGCGTTGAAGATCGGGCAACCTCAGAACTAATGACTCGGTTCTATCAAGGTATATTTCAGGAGCAGCTTCCAGTTGCCAAAGCACTGAGAAAAGCTCAACTTTCTATGTTACAAGATCCCCAATGGCAACTTCCTTACTACTGGGCAGCTTTTACGCTACAAGGAGAGTGGAATTGATACCGAGTTGCGCTCTTTCCGTAGTAGAGAGGAAGATCAGGGACGTAGGGGCGGGTTTTACAGATAACATTTTGCCACATACTGATAAGCTGTCATGCATTTAAATTGGGTATTAGTAGCGAGCAAGATGCTCGCACTACACTGCTTTCGCCATTATTGACATTAAGGTTTAAATGCCGAACAGCTTAACTTGACTAAACCCGCCCTTCTAGTACCAATAATTTTGATAATTTTAGAAGAAGGGTTCTGCTTAATTGGCATTTTGGCTAGTAATTTATCATAGTTAGTCTGAAAGAGCCATTTTGTCCAGATTAATTGGGTAGAGAATAGGTAGTCCAAGACGGTGAAATAGTCTCAGGTAAGCCAATAGTTTGCAATAAATCCTGCCAGTCATCCTGTAGCTCCTGCTGCTGAGGATGGGTGCGTTGAAGCTGAGCTAAAAGGGTGAGTGTTTCATACCACAATCCTTGATCGGCATAGACAAAGAGCAAGGCTTTATCGGTGGCTGTTTGTAACTGATTACTCAAGGCAAGATTGACAGGAACTCGCTCGATCCAACCGTTAACCGTTGCATCAGCCGAGCGATTAGCTGGGTTACAAATTACAGAAAACACCCAACGGTACTGCTCACCTTCTTTTAGCGGTGGTATCGTTTGGGGCAGTTGCAGGCTGACGATTCCTGATGGTTGGGTCAAGGGAAACGTCGTAGCATAGACATCATCCTCATTTTCATCAATCAAAACAAACTCAGCATTACGCTGGGATCGGGGAAAATAGGGAACATAAAACCAAAAGGACGGACGTTCAGAAATAGTTGGCTCGACAAAGGGTATTCCAGCATCAGTCGCCGGAACCAAAGCGGTTAGAGGTTGATCAACATTAGGACAGCGATCGCGCACGGCTCCGCCTCGGTGACGTCCCGTTGGGGTTCCTCCAGAACGAGTACCCAAGAAAAACCGTTTGATTTTGGCAATCAACCCTGAGCGACGCTGTGATTGTGCTTGAGTCGGTGGAATAAAAACCAGTAGGTTAGTCAGGATGGAGACTAAGACTAAAGGGAGAATTACCTTAGTCGCTAACTTCAGTTTCGTCATGATTGGTGAGGTAGACGTGCGGTGCGATCGCGGGATAGGAAAGCCATATATTTGACGATTCCACTGGTACCGACTAAAGCCAGTGCCGATGGAATCAATGGTATCCAAAGATTACCAACTGTTAAACTGATCAAGCAAGTCAAATATAATACGAGAACTCCGCCGCCTGTGGCGATTCCCAAGTGCTTGGGCGATCGCATATAGCCTGCCAAAATACCGCCGACGAAAGACCAGCCGCCAATCCAGAGAATTTCTATATACTGTGACCAGACTTGTAAGAGAGGTCGGCTATCGAGTACAGCACTGAGAATTTGACTGATCATCTGAGCATGTACGATGATGCCAGGAATCGTACCATAGGGTGTAGACCAATTATCGTGAATCCCTTGAGTCGCCGTTACACCAATCAAAACAATTTTGTCATGCACATCTTCTGGATCAAATTGATTATTTAAAACTTGTTCCAGGGTCAAGCGTTTAGCCACATTTGCTGCTCCAGAACCCGTAGCACGGTAATTCAGCAACACTTGAAAACCATCAGCATTCACATCCTGATAACCGCCAGTAAAGGGTTGTAGTTTTTGGAAGAGGATACCACCCAGTTGCAGATTCTTCCCCGATCGGAACGGATTGTGATACTCGCTGTTTTTTCCCGGCTCTAATTGCAAATAACGATGTGCCAGCAACAAGCTAAACGAGCGTTCTGTCCGACAAGCCGAACCGGGTAAGGGTTCTAAAGCCATAAGATGCCGACGCACGGTATTGTCAATGTCTACGACAAAATCGCTGAAACCAATACGTTCTGGTGCTAATTCCTTGGGTGGATCAATACCCGGTGCAATTTTTTTACCGTGCTGGTCGGTTTCAGGTACTTTACAGACTGCATAAAAGTGGTTTTGTCCCATATTTTCCACTAACCCTGGCACAGTGGGATCAGCAGGAAAGTCACGATATAAATCCAAACCAATTAATCGAGGTTTATGCGGCTCTAGCCTGTCCAGAAGGCGGTTGAGCGACGGATCTGCCAACGTTCCTTGTCCTTTCTCCTGACGACTATTTTGCGCCAGAATATCATTGTCAGTAATTTCGACAATTAACAAGCGTGAATCCACACCTTCATCCCCTCGGAGTTGCATCAGGTGGTCAAACGCTTTTAATTCCAACCATTCCAACTGACCAAAAAAGCGTAACCCAATCAACGTACCCGTTACCATTAGACTGATTGTTAGTATAGTCCGGAGACTCAAACCACTGAGCCAGACTGGGTGAACTGGTTTAACTAACCCTGGTAATGGTGGTGTTGGCAACGGAGGTGGTGCAACCAACTGATCCACCGGATTAGATGTTAACGCGATCGGCGAAGCGATAGTATTGGACGCAGCAAATAGCTGTCCACCTTGATTATCTTGCCAGCGCAAGTAGAGAACCGGACGATACCACTGATTGCCTTCAGCCCCCATTGCTTCTCGTCCCTGACTTACCGCTATTGCCAGAGAGTTTTTCTGTCCCAGAGAGCGATAAAACTGCTCGGCAAACTTGGTTGCACTCTGAACACTAACGGAATACTGCATGGCTACCACCGCAGGTATCCGGTGACCGATCAAATTTTGAGCTGTGCCATTAAATACAGAGTCTCCGGCGACTGCCATTCCAGATTGACAAGCACTGAGTACCGTTAAGGCTACCCTTGAAGATTGGCGATCGCTATCTGTAAAGCTTGACAGATGCAACATCGCGCCCAGTTCTTTGGCACTAACATAATCGGGTTGACCCTGCTCATCCTCAAAAACCATGTACCCTTGGGCTTCAGGTAAGGCTGTATTGCACACTCGGCATCGATCAGCTTTGATTCCTTTATGGATCGTGCCACACTGCTCATTTAGACAACGTTTACCAAATAGACCATGACCATCAAAATGTAATACATGAGGAGCTTCTGCTCCCCGATGTTCGGTTAAATAGGCTCGTAGCTGATTCTGGGTAGCACGTTCGAGTTTAAACAGGCGAATATGTCCTGTTTGTTGGGCATTCTGGAGTCCCTGATAAATGGCTTGCTGTTCTTGGGTAGAAAGTTGTTTCAATCCTTCGTCAGGATCGAAAGCAGCCGATGAAACCAGCAAGACATTCATTTGTTCAACTGGCGGTAAATTAGGCGGAACGGTGTCATGGGCAATATAGCGAGAAAACGTAACCTGGTAATGGGCTAAAAATCGTTGCCCGTCATGGATCAATTCCCAGGGATAATCTGCCAGCCTCAAGCGCTGCACCGAATCTGCTTCAAACTTAAACTGGATATGCAGTTGGGTATTTTTGCCCTCAGCAACCCGCAGGGCTGACTGCAATGCCTTCTCTACTTTACTACCAGGAGGAAAAAGTGCCTGGTAGAGCGATCGCCCAATCGTTTTGAGCCTATGGGGGTCAAAAGCAGAGCGATCGCTCGTCAGGATTCCCACTTTAACCATCCAATCCTGTTCTCCCAGCTTGGGGAAATTTTTAGGATTGAAGCTGGTAGATTCCAGAGTCTTGATCAGGGTAGTTCGCCAGTCGTTTTCTCCCTCAAAAAAGGGTAGGGATGACTCGGTTTCCCCTTCACTAGCAGGAGATTGAGTCACGATCGCTCTAAATCGAGTGGGATGCTGGTTGGGAGACAGATATAGCTCAAAGAGTTCCACGGGTTTGCTTGGTCACCCCTACTTAGAATTGGTCACCTAGAGTACTACCATCATCGATATTTTTAGTAAGAGCTTCAATACTCTTATCCACAAACTCCTGCATTCGCTCTGGGTGACGTTTTCGGTAGAGTCCTAGCAATGTCTCCTTATTCACAAGGGGAGAGAGCGTAACCTTCACCTTCTGCACATCATCCCGACTACCTCCCCCTGCTAATTCCAGGACGTAGATTTTCACCCCACTCTTTCCTTCCTTCTTCACCATCACCTGTAGCTCGAGTTCAACGGAATCGACGCTCATAAATGGGATATCTGTCTCCTGATCAGGGGAGGTTGCAAGCAGTTCTCGCTTAACTTGCTCAATTAGTTCTGCTAGTCCAATGAGATTATCTTCTGACATCGGTTAAAATTTGCTATAAAAAGTCAAACTGCATTCAGTCGGGGCGGGTTTAGTTACATCTGGGTTAGGTAAAAAACGATAATGGTAAAACCCGCCCCTACAGAGAACTGTACCTTGTACCTATTGCTTCTGCCAACGCGCATCCACCCCACGCCCCTGACAAGTCAAACGTCCAGCATCCCGCTCCCGACGCAAGATACGACGAATCAAATCAATCCCCACCGTTGGACATCGCTCCTGCAACTCTCGAATCGAAAATTCTTTGGGCAGATTGTTAATCACATCCAACACCATTGCCGTTTTCGTTCCCCTCGTAGACGTAACCACCCCTACCCTTGTCTCAAACTCCCGATACGCCGACAGCACCATCACTCCCAAAAAATATTCCCACCATGGTAATAAGTTATGCTGTCCTTCATGCCAATCTTGGGAAGACTGGTATAGCGTATCATAGTAACTTTCCTTCGTTCTCTCGACAATCCGCTCTAAGCTAATAAATCGCCCCACCTCATAACCCGCTTTATAAAGCAGCAATAGGGTAATCAACCTTGCCATTCGCCCATTCCCATCTAAAAACGGGTGAATGCACAAAAAATCTAGGATATAGGTAGGAATGAGTAATAACGGTTCGATCGCACCCGAGTGCCAACAGCGATTAAACTGCTCATGCAAACGTTCCATGGCTTCAGGTGTGGCATAAGCTGGAATGGGTCGAAACCGCACCACTTTAGTTCCATCCGGATAGGTAGCACTAATTTCGTTATCTACCGTTTTCCAGCGCCCACCTGTATTGACCGCAAACTGGTAAAGGTCACGATGAAATTGTAAAACAATATTAGGCGTAAAAGGGATATGGGCATAGCTCGTGTGAATCGTCGTTAGAACATCCCGATACCCAGCAATTTCCTGTTCCGAGCGATCTCGTGGCGTTGTTTTTTCCGTCACCAGTTTCTTAATCCGCTCCAACGGTACCGTAATCCCTTCAATCCGGTTAGAAGACTCTGTACTCTGAATAACCGCTGCTTGGCGCAGCGTTTCCAGAACTTGGGGCGCTTGTTCTTTGAATAACTCTTGCTTTCCCTTATACTCTCCAATCAGGCGAATCGTTTGCAGCAGTCCTTGGTTAATGGGTTGCTGCTCAATCAACCCCTGTTCAAATGATTTCATTGCCAGTCTTTATTGCCTTATTAAGTTTGAGAAACCGCCAAGCTTTCCCAAAGAGTATCATTGCAGTGCTGATACCTGCTCCCTGTTCCCTCAGAACCCTTTTGACTTGTGTTTCCTGCCTTCTGCTATCACTGCTATTGACCTACCTGTTTCATTAGAACACAATTAATGAGTCTTTACACTAATAAATATTTACAAAAAATAATAAGATAAAGATTCAATACAACTTATTCTTTAGATGATCATTTTATGTAAATTCGGTATATAAGAGTCGTGACAGGAGTGTGAAATTAAAATGATGAAAATTACCGCAATAGCTACAGGATTTTCCCTTTTATCTTTATTGTACCCGCTAAGTGCTGAGGCAATCCAATTCAATCAGATTTATGTGTTTAGCGATAGCTCCGCTGATCCCGGCAATGTCTTCAATGTGACTTCAGCCGCCAACTCGTCAGGTTTACCCGTACCGATTACCCCTAGTCCACCTTACTTTGAAGGACGTTTTTCTAATGGCTACAACTGGATAGACATTCTCACATCGGAATTGGGAGTTGATTTGATTCCATCGACTGAATTAACGGTGGGAGAACCAATCATTCCATCAATCCCACCAGCGGTCAATTTTAATTTCGGTGGTGCTACCGCAACTAATAGCGTTAACTTTGCCTTTGGTGGCGCTCAGACAGGATTGGGTAATGTCTTTCCTGAGTTAGGCGTAGGAGTTCTCACCGAGATTAACGGTTTTATTAATGACCTGAATGTTGCTCAAACATCGGCTAATCCTGACGCCCTTTATATTGTATGGGCAGGTAATAATGATTATAGTAAGGGTGGGCTTCGCGATAGTACTGAACCCATCAACAATTTATTTACTGGGGTGACGGCTTTAGCGGACGCTGGCGCTCGTAATTTCTTCATTCCTAACTTGCCCGATTTGGGCAAAACGCCCCGAGCGATTATACAGGGAGAAGCAGCGGAACTCACCCAAGTGAGTGCGGAACATAACGCGGGTTTAACGACAATGTTCGATGATTTGCGTCTCACCTATGATGATATAAACATCATACCGTTTGATCTGGCGTCTCTGTTTCAAGAGGTTATCACCCAGCCTGATGAATTTGGTTTTACCAATGTGACTGAGCCTTGCTTAACTGAATTGGGTGTATGTTCTAACCCCGATGAGTACTTATTCTGGGATGACATCCATCCAACGGCTCAAGGTCATGCTTTATGGGGAGACTATGCATACGCTGCGCTCCAGGATGCTGGCGTAGAACCTAAATCCGTTCCAGAACCCGCGTTTTCTATCCCACTACTATTAATGGGGATAGGTTTTTTGCTGCAATCAACTGTTCGTTATCGCAATTCTCTATGAAGGAGAGCGCTGACTTAAGCCTAGAACTAAAGTTCTGGCTCAAAGCTTAAACCCGTTAAAACGGGTTTAAAGAGTTAGCCAGTAAGTTCCATTCTTACTTGAACCTAAAGATAAGACATTTATTTACTGGTCTGCGAATTTGCAATATTTCGCTTAAGTCAGCACTATTCCAGTTAGGATAATTAGCTTAACTACTGATGGAAGCAGAATCTGAAATCAGACCCTACAGGTCGGCACATTTTCCCATTATGAAATAAGCCTAAGGGAAAACTACCGCATCTGTCAATCCCTCCAATAGGATTATTTTCCTCCAACCCGCTTTTGAGACAATATATATAGTACGCTGTCGCCTCAATTCTACGTTCCCCGAATCGGTTCAATAAAAGCGCGATCGCATCCGTCTCTTTGCTGGCTTGAGGCTTATTTTTACCAATACAATACTTTCGCTCAAAGTTTGAACAATTAGCCTGATTCCTGATCCGAGCAGAATCGTAAATTAGACCCTATAGGTCGGCACATTTTCCCATTATGAAGTAACTATACAATACAACTACGGTATTTGTCAATCCCTCAAATCCTTACTTTTTTCTGTTCCCTGTTGCCTCATCTCAACCGTTAACTTTAATGAAAGTCCGACTACTTACCCTAATCTTGTCGCTAAACCCGCCTCGACCCAAAGACAATAATTTTAATCGGCACAAATAAAAATTCACCCATCCTTTACTTAATTTTTATTCAAAAATTTTCCTCTTTTCGTCTGCATCTGTGTCGGCTACAGTATAAGAGAACGTCCCATTCAGGTGACATTAATCTTCTGCCAAAAGTTTGTCAGACTGTGTTACCTGATGATCCGGAATGTTCTGATAAATATCCGAAGGATAAAATAGTGACGGGAGACGGCTATGAAACTGAAGACCAAATTTATCTCAGGCTTTCTAGGGGTGGCATCGCTGGTCGCTGTTTTGGGAATTATTACAATTCAAACAAAGAAAAATGTTGATGATAATTTTAATCGAATTACCGAGGGTACAACCCGTCAACTGGTGGCATTAAATCAGATTAAGGCAGCCTCCTTACGGTTAACCAATAAAGCCTATAGTTATGCTGTGATCGAAGGAAAATCGACCACCACCTCGCCAACATCTCAAGACGAAGAACCGGAAAAACAAGCCAAAGTTGACTTCCAACAATCGGTTGCAGCTCTGGATCAGTATTTAGCCGAATTTCAGTCCTTTGCCAATAACCCTCAAGCTCAAAGCTTTTATCGGGAATTGAAAGTTAGTAAGCTGCTATTGGCAGAAATCAGCCAGGAAATTTTAGCCTTAGATGACACCAACTTCCGACGCACTGATATTTTGGCAAAACGGCAAGCGTTAGAGAATGCGGAAGACCAATTTTTAGCCGTTGTTGATCAAGCCATTACCTTTCATACGAATACTCTAGAAGAAGAAAATCAAACCGCAAATCGCAGTTCAACCTACTCACTGATTATTAACCTCACAGCAATTACTGGAGTTGTTGCCGTATCAATTATTTTCGGGATCGTTTTAGCCGATCGCGTGACCAAGCCGATTGTTAAACTCAAAGAAGCTGCCGCAAAAATTGGTGCAGGGGACTTCGATACCTATGTTGAGGTACAAACCAAGGACGAGCTAAGTGTCTTAGCCGATACCTTTAACCAGATGAGTAAACAGCTCCAAGAAACGACGGTATCTAAATCCTATCTCGATAATATTATCAGTTCGTTGAGTGATGGACTCATTGTCCTGAATAAAAATATTAGAGTTGAAAGCTTTAATGAAGCCACATTATTTTTATCCGGATATTCTCCCAAAGAACTGCGCGACCAACCCTTAGAGCGTTTCTTTAAAGAAGATAATTTTTTAGCTCATTTACAGGCAAATGATTCTCAACAAAGTGGCTTTCTGGGTCGATACGAAACCACCTTCTTTACGAAAACAGGTACTTCTGTTCCCGTATCTGTTACCGCCTCAGTGATGAAAAATTCATCCGACAGGATTCAGGGAATTGTTTGTTTAGTCCAAGACATTTCGGCTCGCAAACGGGCAGATGAGGCATTGCGCCGTCAAGCGTTAATGTTTGAAACCATTTATGATGGTGTTATTGTCACCGATTTGAATGGTCATATCCTGGACTGGAACCCAGCAGCAGAACGTATTTTTGGCTATGAAAAAACCGAAGTATTAGGTCAAACCTGTGGCATGGTTTATCAACCCGATGAAGCCACCGCCCTAACGCAACAAATGCTGGATAGTTTACTCCATGAAGGACGCTGGACACGGGAGATTGAATTTATCCGAAAAGATGGCAATAAAGGGGTTTGCGAAACCGTGGTTGTGCCGTTGCGGGATGACCTAGGTAGACCCATCGCCGCGATTGGGGTGAACCGGGATGTGACTGAACGAAAAGAGTATGAAAATAAACTGGTAGAAGCGCGAGAAGCCGCCGTCGAAGCCGCCCGGGCAAAAGCTCAATTCTTAGCAAATATGAGCCATGAAATCCGCACGCCAATGAATGGCGTGTTGGGAATGAGTGAATTACTGTTAACCACGGATCTTAATCCCCGCCAACTGGATTTTGTCAAAACCTTGCAAGTCAGTGGTGAACATTTACTGGGCGTAATTAATGATATTCTCGACTTCTCCAAACTCGAAGCCGGAGAAATGCGCCTCGATGTTGATGAGTTGAACATTAATCGGTCGTTGGAAGATGTCTTAGATTTGTGTTCTCCCCAAGCCGAAGCCAAGGATTTAGAATTAGCGCTGTTAGTCGATACGGATGTACCGCGACGACTGATGGGAGATGTGGGGCGATTGCGTCAAATTTGTACCAATTTGGTGAGTAATTCGATTAAATTTACCGAGTCCGGTGAAGTGGTGATTCGGGTGTCAGTTCACCAAGAGTTAGAGGAGCAGGACAAGCTTCAACTACGATTTGCTGTGCGGGATACAGGGATTGGTATTAACCCAGAGGATAAAAGTAAACTCTTCCAAGCCTTCTCTCAAGTCGATTCCTCGACCACCCGCAAATATGGAGGAACAGGTTTAGGTTTAGCGATTTGTAAGCAACTGGTAGAAATGATGGGGGGTGAGATTGGCGTCGAGAGTCAACTGGGTGTGGGTTCGACGTTCTGGTTTACAATTACCTTTGGTAAAGTACCGGTGGGTACTGAGGAGAATGAGAGCGATCGCATATTTAGCAATTTACCCATTTCCCCCGAATCCCTGCAAGGAAAACGGGTATTAATCGTCGATGACCGCCCGATTAATCGCCAAATTGTCAAGTATCAGTTAGAAGCCAGGGGTATGGAAGTCGATGAAGCTGATAATGGTATTATTGCCCTCAATGCCATGCAAGCCTCTGCCGAAGCGGGTAAACCCTATGATGTGGCGCTACTGGATATGAAAATGCCCAAAATCGATGGGTCAACCCTAGGACGGTTGATTCTGGCTGAACCGGATTGGGCAAAAACCAAGTTAGTCCTAATGACCTCGATGCACGCCGGGGATTCCGCCCAACCCTTGCTGAAAAGCGGGTTTGCCGATTATTTAGTTAAACCCGTAAAAGAATCTCAATTGCTGGAATCGTTACAGAAAATCCTGGCGGCTGAGATTCCCGCCACCCTGTTCAGTACCCAATCGGCTATCCCTGACCCCTCTCAACCCGCACCCCAATCCACTTGTCTAAAAATTCTCTTGGTGGAAGATACGCCGATTAACCTGAAATTGGTACGCCATCAGGTGCAACTCTTGGGTCATGAATCAGAGTCGGCAGAAAATGGTCAAGAAGCCCTTGACAAAATCGCAAAAAATGACTACGACATCGTGTTAATGGATTGTCAGATGCCCGTAATGGATGGCTACCAAGCAGTCCGAACCTTACGGGAGCGAGAAGGCACAGACCGCCATACTATCGTGATTGGCATGACTGCTTACGCCATGCAAGGCGATCGCGAAAAATGTCTAGCTGCAGGAATGGATGACTATCTGAGTAAGCCAGTCATGGTGAAAAACTTAGCACCCGTATTAGAACGATGGTCATCCGTGGTCAAAGGCGTCTCTCCCAAACCCGAACGTCCCTCTCCGGCTCAATCCACGAGTAGTCTACTCTCTAATGTCGTGGACTGGAAGCGTCTCAAAGAAATCTCCGAAGGTGATCCTGCCTTTCAACTAGAGTTAGTCCAAGGCTTTATTAAAGAAGGCGCAAGTTTTATTAACCAAGCAAAACAGGCATTAGCTGATAAAGACTGGGTTATGGTTACCAATAAAGCCCACCAACTCAAAGGTGCCAGTTCCTCCGTCGCCGTGCAAACCATGCCCGATGTGGCGGAACAACTGCGACATGAGGCGAGAACAAAAAATGCCGAGAGTAGCGCTAAACTAATTGGAGAGTTAGAGAAACTCCTTGAGCAACTAAAAGGACATATCGACCTAAATACCACCTCCCTAAAAGAGGAACTACCCAGCAAAGGATGGGATTTTCAACAAGAGGTTGCTGAGTTGGCAGCAAAGACATCGAAATTGAAAGGGGAAACAGAACCAAAGCAGTCGCTAACTCTTTTGTTAGTGGAAGATACGCCAATTAACCTGAAATTAGTCCAGCATCAAGTCCGCCTCCTGGGTCATCAGTGGGATTCTGCGGAAAATGGTGAAAAAGCCCTGGAAAAATTGGCAGAGAATGACTATGACATTGTGTTAATGGATTGTCAAATGCCGGTGATGGATGGCTATAAAGCCACGCAAACTTTACGGCAACGAGAAGGTACAAACCACCATACGATTGTAATTGGTATGACCGCTTATGCCATGCCAGGGGATCGCGATAAATGTATCGCGGCGGGAATGGATGACTATCTGAGTAAACCAGTAATGGTGAAAGAACTGAAAGTCATGTTACAGCGATGGTCATTAGTGGTCAAGGAAAATAAGGCGAAATCTAGCAAACAGATAGATAGCCAAAATACGGCTGAAACGACTACAGATCCCGTGGATTGGAGTGCATTATCAGAAATTTCTGGCGGTGATCCAGAGTTTCAGTTGGAATTAGTCAAAGGATTTATTAATGATGGGTCAACGTTTCTCTCCCAAGTCCAGCAAGCATTGGCGGATAAAGACTGGGTAATTTTGGCAAACAAAGCACATCAACTTAAGGGTTCTAGTGCGTCTGTGGCGGTGGAATCGATGTCAGATTTAGCATGTCAACTCAATGATCACGCCCACCAGGAAAATCTAGAAGAGGCAAAGAAATTAGTGAGTCAGATGGAGGAAATTATGGCGCAGGTTAAGGCATCGGTGGAGAATAAAACAGCGGCGGGATAGGAAAAGTTTGAGTTTATATGCACTGATGTGCATTAGTCAGAATTTCCATTCGTAAGCGAGGTACACAGATCCCCGACTTCTTAAAGAAGTCGGGGATCTAGCTTGGATAGTGACATTTATACTAAAGATTGCACGCACTAACACGAGAAAACAAATCATCACGAAGATCTCCCCACGCCAACCATCCCACGACTCCACCGCCAGGGAGATGTCCTATTGGTGCATTCTGATTAAATATCAGCTCATTGTAACTTTGCCACCGATTAGATACCCGCCAGCCAATCTGATCAGCAAATGCCATCAAATCCTTTCCTGATTGCTCATAAATCCGCTTCTGAACACTAAAACCAAATTTACCACTGCTATACTTAACCCACAGTTGATCAATCGCCCGAAGTTCCTGACAAGGAAATTGCTGAATATCTTGATTCGTTAAATAGCCGCGTTTATCCGCACCCGTAATTTCCAAGATAATCGTAAACGTTTCCTGGTCTGCTTCTCGCCACTGCCCTGCTGCTAACAGTTCGTCAAGTTTACTATACTTTGCCCCTTCAGAAGATCTTAAATTATCTTCAAACATACGCTTTTTTGTAAGTCAATATACAGTAGAGATTTGGTATCCTGATCACCCAGTTTTTTTCTACTGTATAACTTAATCAATCATTCCCTACCCGAATCAGAACGATTAAGCTAATAAGACATAATGACGAATATCTGGCGGTGAAGCGAACAACTCTTCCCCTTCTAAAAACGCCTGCTGAATGTGAGCCGAGTCCAAATGTACTCTCCACGCTTGCTCACTTTCCCATTCTGCGACAAAGGCAAACTCCGTGGGAATCGCCGGACTTTGTAATAACTCGTAAGTGATACAACCGGGTTCCTTGCGCGTCGCTTCAACGATTTCTAACAACAGTGCTTTGAGTTTCTCTTCCTTCCCCGGATGCGCGACGACACGAGCTAATACTCGGATTTTTGTGTTTACCATGATTATCGATCCTCTGCGTACATCTCCTCACCAATAAAAGGCTACCGCAGTTCGGAACGCGATCGCAAAAACCAAGCCCATACAAAAATACGACGGAGAAACTCCCTGGATGAGAGGTTTTTCCGCCGTTATTATGTTATGGAAAAGACTAGAACATTTGTTCTATAACCTTTTGAAAAAACGGGTCAACCCCAAATAAATTGGTTAACCCGTAAGCTTGGGAACGCCTTGATGGACTATTTTTGTACCACCAGTTTAACGTTGGCATTTTGTAAGCCACGTTGCTTGACCTCTGCTAAGGTCTTGTTAACGGCATACTTCTGGTTGATCGAGTTGATCAGTTCGGTTTGGTTGTGCTTTTTAGCAACACCCCACAGGTCAGCGATCAGGTCAAAGGAACCATCGCCATTGCGAGACCAACCGAGGTCATACTCGCCTTCGAGAACAGCAACGATGTCCGAACGAACACGTTGACCGTTATAGCCGCGCACATCAGCTTCCGTTTTAACGGAAATACCTAGATCGCTCAAAGAAGCCTTTAAGATTTCGGCATCGGTGATCTTGGTACGCAGAGTGCTAAAGTGAGACATTTTAGATTTCCTCCAGTAGAGATAGAAAACAAACGACAACGTAGCTTTTTTCTTGGGTCTGCCGCTGTTAAATTGCGGCGTCTTTTGAAACTGCTAGCAAAGTTTTGCTAGCCTTTCCTCCTGTTGGGAGCAGGAGAAAGCCTTTTAGAACTCCATTCGCTGATATTCAGCAACGGAGGCTGCAGCAGGTCTCGCTCTCTGTCTTGCCCAGTCCCTCAGGGCTGTGACCTGCTCAGTCATTGTCCGAGAAAGCGGCAGCGTGGCTTTAATCGCCGCTATAATATCCAGTTGGGTGAATTCCCGGTCTTGTGCAAATGCCTCGTACATTGCAGCGATGAGGGCTTGCTCAATTTCTGCACCGGAAAAACCGTCACAAATTGTCGCCAACTGTTCGATATCAAAGCGCTCTATATCTCGACGCCGCTTACTCAGATGAATCTTAAATATTTGCTGACGCTCTTCTTTATTCGGTAAGTCAACAAAGAATATTTCGTCAAATCGACCTTTGCGGAGAAACTCTCCCGGTAGCCGTTCCACTCGGTTAGCTGTCGCCATAACAAATACAGGCGATGTTTTCTCTTGCATCCAGGTTAGGAAGGAACCAAAGATGCGGCTAGAGGTGCCACCATCGGAGTCAGCTGAGCCGCTGCTTCCCGCAAAAGACTTGTCCAGCTCATCGATGAAAAGGATGGCGGGTGAAATCGATTCTGCTGTTTTTAGGGCATTTCTCAAGTTGGCTTCTGAGCGACCAACCATAGAACCATCATACACCCGACCCATATCTAACCGCAATAGCGGTAGTCCCCAAAGGCGAGAGGTTGTTTTGGCAATGAGAGATTTTCCGCAGCCAGGTACTCCCAAAATCAGCATCCCTTTGGGTTGGGGTAAACCATACTCTCTTGCCCGTTCAGTGAAAGCGCCCGATCGCTGTTTCAGCCATCGCTTCAGCTCTTCTAAACCGCCAATGGCATCAATGGTTTCATCCTCTTCAATATACTCTAAAATACCATTGCGACGAATGAGCTGTTTTTTCTCAGAAAGCACAATATCGACTTCCGCTTCCG
Source organism: Coleofasciculus sp. A1-SPW-01 (assembly GCF_040217205.1). Classification (NCBI taxonomy): domain Bacteria; kingdom Bacillati; phylum Cyanobacteriota; class Cyanophyceae; order Coleofasciculales; family Coleofasciculaceae; genus Coleofasciculus; species Coleofasciculus sp. A1-SPW-01. The sequence goes on from NZ_JAVJNP010000015.1 coordinate 93,822, forward strand.
TGAGACGCCCAGCTTTAACTTGGGCTTTGCGATACACTTTCTCCGCTTCGTCTCGCGTCAGACCTAATGCGGCTTTCAGGAGTTTCTCCCGCGTTTCCGTGGTGGTGCGACGCCCTTTGGTTTTTTCCAATTGCTGAGACAGCACTTGGTTGAGTTCGGTTAAATCCGGTAAGGGGTAGTCGATAACCACCACTTCCTTCTCTAACTCGATCGGCACCTGCTGCATGGGAGACATGAGGACAATCGTCTTCTGAGCCGCCTTGAAGCTCGCGATCGCATCCCGCAGCCATCGGGTTGTTGCTGGAGAATCAATAAATGGATGTAGATCCTTAAATATATAGATACCAGGTTCTTTTTGTTGAATAACCCATTGAACAGCTGCTTCTGGAGAGACTGTATTGTGCTGGGTGATGTGGCGTGATTGACCATACTCCACAATCCCATGGGTGACAGTCCACACGAATACGCGCCGTTGCTGATTCTTATTTTGAGCAATCATGGCTATTGCCCGTTCTGTCCGCTCTTCCTCTGACGTCACCAGGTAGATTAGAGGGTATTGAGCTTGAATGAGAATACTTATCTCTTCTTGCATGACTATCGACCTACTTAGAGACGGCACAACCACTGCCCAAACATCATTAATAGAACTCTCGCAGTTAGCTGTTTTTGTAACACTATCAACAAGGAACAAGTTCCTCTTCGCCCTGAGAATCGGTACGGGATTTAACTTCTTCTCGCACTTTCTCGACAGGCAGTTCATCATCCAGAAGGCTGGGCTGATTTTTTAGGGCAACCATATCTCCATCTTGAATAACAACTGAGCTAGAACATTCCGGGCAGTTGTATACCCGATGAGTATTCCCGTAGGATGCTTCTACCTCGTCTACCACTTCCGGGTGGTGTAGATAGAATACGATTGCTCTCTCGACCATCGCCGACATTGAGTCTGAGTCAACGGCTGCTCGGATTTTGAGCTGGCGATGAAGTCCTGGTGGGAGATACAACGTAACTTTTTGCTTGTCTTGCATATTATTTTCAATCGTTTTACCCGGGTATGTATGTCAGATTATCCGCATTTTCACTGGCTGTCAATACCTTAAGCCAGCATGACGGCATTTTTGTAATATTTCTTTACATTATCCGGTTCTAATGCCCGATCAGGCGGATTGGAGGAGATGGGGGAGCTGGGGAAGCTGGGGAAGCTGGGGAAGAGGATTAACAATGAACCATGCATGAACAAAGGACGAATGACTAAAGACGAATGACTAAAAACAAATGACCTGGAAATTCATTGCTCGAATCGCGCCACTGGCTGTCTTACTTGTAAGCTGCCAGGGTACTAATGTGGATTTGCCAGAAAGCTGGAACACCTACCGCAACTCCCGCTTCAACTTTGAGTTCCTCTATCCCAACAATTGGATACCCTTTCCCATACCTGACAATCTTGATGGTCGAGCCTTTCGTGATCCTGAGAATCCCAACTGTGAGATTAGGGGATGGGCAGAATTTGCCCAACTAGGAACCCCATCACCTGAGAGTACATCCCAACCACTCAATCCATCTCAACCTCAAAATTTCTTCACTGAACAAGGTGAAACAGGTAAACTTCAGGTAGACGTTGACTCTGATATCAGTGTGATGACCCTAACCCTGACCCAGGAAAATGTAAGCTACAACTGGCAGGGACGCTGTGAGAGCGAACAATTTGCTGATTACTATCGCTTTTTCTATTACATTGCTCGTCAGTATCGTCTTCCAGTAGCTGAGGAGAACTGATAGCTGCAAATCCGCATCCATACAAAATGGGTAGTTGCGCTGTCTTCTCTATCAGTCTCGGCATCACCGACAATAAACTCTTTCTTAATTCAAGAAAATATTCTCCGATTTGCCGTCTTGCAAAAAGGTTGATGTAGCAACGATTAAGGGATTGCGGGATGTTTAGCGCGATCGCATCCGGCTATCCATCTAAAAGAACACATCCTTTCTTTGTAAAATACGGAAGTGCGATCGCATTACTGCCTTACTTGGGTATGAACCATGTCCTCAGAACTTCCCTCCCCGACTAATTCCCCAACCAGTTCCACACCTTTGCGAGTTGTGATTGTGGAAGATGATCCCATGATGCAGCTTGGCTTAGAACAATCCTTATCCACTAACCCCCAGCTTGAACTGGTGGGACAAGCTGAAGATGGCTACATGGGCGTGGAAATGACCAAACAACTCCAACCTGATATCGTGGTCATGGATATTGGTTTGCCCCGTTTAGATGGGATTGCTGCTACTCAGCAAATTAAAGCGGAACTCCCGGAGGTGAGAGTGGTCATCCTCACCTCTCATACCACCGATCGCGAAATTATTGCCTCACTCTCTAGCGGTGCTGATGCCTATTGTGTTAAAGGATCAAGTGTAGAACGATTACTCCAGGCGATCGCAGCGGCGGCTGAAGGTGCAACGTACCTCGATCCTCAAATTGGTCGTCAAGTTCTCAAGCATCTGTCTCCCCCTTCTCCCACAGGCAATGTTTCCAATTTGTCACAACGGGAGCTAGAAGTCTTAAAACTGATCGTAGAAGGCAATAGTAATCCAGAGATTGCCGCTAAACTCTACCTCAGCGCCAATACCGTTAAAACCCATGTACGCGGGATCATGAACAAACTTTCGGTAGATGACCGGGTACAAGCGGCGGTGGTGGCGTTGCGATCGGGAATAGTTTAATTGTTATTTGTCATTCGTCATTTGCTTCCTCATCTCCCTCGTCTCCCTGCATCGCTAACGATATGTGACAAAGCATTCTGCTAAATTTTACTAAAATTTACACTTTTTTATACTTTTATAGTATAGTAGCTACAGATAGCTGCTCGATAAGGAAACCTGCCGGTGGCAGATATCATCCATAACCAGAGTGTAAGTGATGAATCCTTGTCCACTGGATGTCAGACTATTGTTGAATTCTGAGGTATCCCAGTTTTGTTGTTAGCTTTGGCTCAAGTAAACTCTTGCCAACCTGCTACGGCGTTAGTCCTATGGGCAGAGTACTGAGTACGGCAAATACTAATCGAGGTTGAACACAATTCCCCTAGGATTTGATGGCATAGCCAACTTAGTCCGTACATTGGCGGTTTCGTCATCAAAACTAGACTGTTGAGAGTATTTTCGATCTAAGTAATGACTTCCAATCTGTTTCAACGAGTTGCCATCGCTCTAAATCGGTGGATTTTAGGGGATTGCAATCAGCAACAGCCTGGGTTAAACCAATATCGGCAATGCTACAGCGCTCAGATATTACAACCCTGACCTTATCTATTGCAACCTTCAAAAACATCATTGTTGGTAATATAAGTAACACGGGTAATATGATGTCCGGACCCATCACCCTTAATAAAAAAGCCCGAAACCCTTGCGGTTAAAGCATTGTTATTATGGGCAATTCACCGGACTTGATATAATGCGTTCAATCTTGACTTCCCATCAGGATAATATTGACTGACTGGGTTTTCCAGCCAACGATTGAGTCATTTTTGAGTAGATACTCATTAGAGTAAGTAGGAAGTCAAAAGGGAAAATCATAACTGTGGACACTCGACAACCCTAAATTTATCGAAGCTATCAAATTATATTCCCATCCAAGTTGCATTGGGATCGGGAATTGTACCAATTTTAATGGTAAACACCTGGAGGTAGTTGCATGAAATCATCACTCGTTATCCTTTATCACCGCGAACCTTATGATGAGGTCGTGGAAAATGGCAAAGTGCATTATCGGGCAAAGAAAAGCCCCAATGGGATTGTACCAACCCTGAAAAGCTTCTTTGCTGGCGTCAATCAAGGCACCTGGATTGCTTGGAAACAGGTGAATGCTAAGCAGAAAGCTAACTTTGAACAGCGGATTGTTGTGGAAGGTGAAGCAAACTACAACGTTCGCCGAATTCCCCTCTCCGCCGATCAAGTCAAGCATTTCTATCACATCACCTCGAAAGAAGCATTTTGGCCCATTCTGCATTCATTCCCCTATCACTTCACTTACGAAACCTCAGATTGGGAAAACTTTCACACGATTAACCGCCTATTTGCCGAAGCCGCCTGTGACGAAGCAGCAGACGATGCTCTAATTTGGGTGCACGACTACAATCTATGGTTAGTACCCTACTACATCCGGCAGCTAAAGCCGAATGCTCGGATTGCGTTCTTCCATCACACTCCCTTCCCCTCGGTGGATATTTTTAATATCTTACCTTGGCGGGAAGAAATTACAGATAGTTTACTCTGCTGCGATATCGTCGGCTTCCATATTCCGCGCTATTCAGAGAATTTCGTCAATGTGGCTCGCAGCCTGCGCCCGGTGGAAATTGTCAAGAAAGAACCCGTACCTGAGCATATTACCCCTATGGGAATCGCATTGGCTGAGCCAGAAATGACCACCCAGATCCGATACAAGGATCAGTTGGTTAACCTCGATCCCTTCCCGGTTGGAGCCAATCCCCAACAAATTCTATCTATCCTGCATAAGCCAGAAACTCAAAAACGGTTTGAGGAAATTAAGGAAAGCTTGGGCGATCGCAAGTTAATTATCTCAGCCGGACGAGTGGACTATGTGAAAGGCACTCGTGAGAAGCTAGAAGCTTATGGACGCCTGTTAGCGCGTCGTCCGGACTTGCATGGCAAAATTAATATGCTGGTTACCTGTGTGGCGTCGGCGTCTGGAATGCGGGTTTACAAAACTGCCCAAACTCAGATTGAGCAGTTAGCTGGAAAAATTAACGGGCGGTATGGGAACTTAGACTGGCTACCGATTATGCTCTATACCCAACCCGTTCCTTTACCGGATTTGCTCTGTTACTACAAAGCCGCAGATATCTGCTGGACAACGCCCCTGAGAGATGGTTTAAACCTGGTCGCGAAGGAATATATCATCACTCACGAGAAACAAGAAGGTGTACTAGTCCTCTCCGAGTTTGTCGGTGCAGCCGTCGAACTCCCGGATGCAATTTTGACCAACCCTTACTCCATTGATCGCATGGATGAATCGATTGAGCAAGCGCTGGCGATGTCCCCTGAGGAGCAAAAAGAACGGATGGCGAAAATGTATGACATCGTAACCAAATACGATATTCAGTGCTGGGCAGATCACTTGTTTGAAATGTTTGAGAAAACCAAACATCAGACAGCGAAGCAACAGGAAGCAGTAGCTGTTTAAGCAGATGTTCCAGACGTGCTACGGCACGTCTGGGTGCATGGGAGCGGGAGAAAGTGTTGAGTTTTAATTAACTTTCTTGTCCTCCTTGTCTCCCTTCTCTTGTCTCCTTGTCGCCCTTATCTCCCCTATTGATTACTAATTTGCCGCCGTCGCGACTACTGTGGAAGTTAGATGTTACTCAAACTGGATCATGCGTGATTTTCAAACCATCCAGAGCCAAACCTACGATTTAATTGTCATTGGAGGTGGCATTAACGGTGCTGGCGTCGTCAGAGACGCGGCTCTGCGAGGTCTTAAAACGATTTTGCTGGAGAAGGCTGACTTCTGCGGCGGTACAACCAGTTGGTCAACGCGATTAGTTCACGGTGGCTTGCGCTATTTAGAATATTTTGAATTTGCCCTAGTGCGGGAATCGTTACGGGAGCGAGAAATTCTCCTGCATACAGCCCCCCACTTAGTCAAGCCCCTAATGCTGACGATTCCGATCTACAGCGATCGCTCTCGTCCCTATTGGAAAATTCAAGCCGGGATGCTGCTCTATGATATCTTGAGCTTCGAGAAAACTGTACCGTCCCACCGGATGCTGACCAAACAGAAGTTTAAGCAGCTATTTCGCCATATCGATCCCGATGGTTTAGTTGGTGGAGCGCAGTATTATGACGGTCAGGTGGCGTATGCAGAGCGTTTGGCATTAGAGAATATTATCTGTGCGGAACTTGCGGGAGCAACGGTTCTCAACTATACAGAAGTCACCCAGTTACAGCGCCAAGAGGGTCGCATCACCAGCATTACTTGCAAAGATGCCTTAACTGGCGAAGAATTCACCGTCCAAGGGAGCGATCGCGCCGTGGTTGTAAATACAGCCGGTCCCTGGGTGGATCAGGTTTGTCACTCTGGGGTGAAAAATGGACAATCAGCGCCCATCGGTGAGAAGAAAAAAATTGGTCCAACCAAGGGAAGTCACATCATTGTCCCTCCCTTCCCCGGCGCACCGGAAACAACCTTGTATGTAGAAGCCAAAACGGATGGTCGTCCGTTTTTTATTGTGCCATGGTTGGGCATGTATCTGATTGGCACGACTGATTTGCGACATCAAGGTTCTCTTGACTCAATTAAGGCAGACAACGAGGAAATTGATTATTTACTCACTGAAACCAATCGAATTCTGCCCACCGCCCAATTGTCCCGTCAAGATGTGAAATTTACTTATGCTGGGGTACGTCCCTTACCCAATGAAGAAGGGAAGAAACCTGGAAGCGTCACTCGCAGCCATATTCTCTATGACCATACCCCAGAAGGTGTGAGCAATCTGATTTCTCTCATTGGCGGCAAAATCACCACCTATCGCCAAGTGGGTGAGGAAATGGTGAATAAAGTATATCGCAAGTTGGGACGATCAGCCCCCCCTTGTCCCACCTACAAGAAACTCTTACCGGGAGCCATTTTACCCAGTGATCCGCGTCTAGAAAAAGCGCTGCAAGACTATCGCACCACATTACCCTTGGCGACAATCCATCACCTGTTTGACATCTATGGTGCTAAGGCGTTGGATATTTTAGCCTTAACCGACGAAGAACCGGAATTGGCACAAGGGATTACACCAAACTTGCCGGATATTAAAGCCCAGATTATTTATGCGGTGCAGTCGGAATTTGCACGGACGTTGGTAGATATTGCCCGTCGCCGGACTAGCCTAGCCATGCATACTAACTATGGCTTTGATATTTTGCCCGTTTTGACGGACACCCTGTCTCGATATGGCGGTTGGAGTTCGGCGGAGTGCGATCGCCAAGTTGAGGACTATCGCGCTTTCATGGAAGCCAATTGTATTCCCGATTACGCGATGGCGACTCAGAAAGAAACACAAACCGTGAGTTAATCACATCAGCAAAGGCAAAAGAACTCATCATCTTCTTTTGCCTTTGACCCTTAACTTGACCAAAATTATTGAGTTCAAAATATAAGATCTATGGTGAGCAATCTCTCAAATTCTCAATCCAGCTCATCTCAAGCTGATACAACCTCACAAACCAATCAGGCTCATGCACACTCCCACCGGAGACCGGCGCCAGAAGCCACCCTCGCCATTCTCGGCGCTGGTGCTTGGGGTAAAGCGTTGGCAACAATTGCCAGACATAAGAATCATCAGGTTCGATTGTGGTCTCGCAGCAGCGAGGAATCTCTAGAAGAGGTATTAGCGGACATTGATATGCTAGTCTCCGCAATTCCGATGAAAGGGGTGGCGACGACGGCGGCTAAGATTCAAGAAATTGGTTTGCCGGATTATGTGACAATTATTACCGCCACCAAGGGATTAGACCCAGAGACAACTCGTACCCCTTCTCAAATCTGGGAAGCAGACTTTCCCAACCATCCGATTGTGGTACTCTCCGGTCCCAATCTCTCCAAAGAAATTGAGCAAGAACTTCCCGCCGCCACAGTGGTGTCGAGTACAGATATGGCAGCCGCTGAGGAAGTGCAAACGGTATTTTCGTCCAGTCTCTTCCGAGTGTACACCAGTCCAGATCCCCTTGGCACCGAACTGGGAGGAACGCTGAAAAACGTGATTGCGATCGCGGTTGGGGTTTGTGATGGTCTAAAATTGGGTACTAATGCCAAATCTGCCCTGATTACCCGTGCGTTAACTGAAATCCTTCGGGTGGGGACACACTTAGGCGGACAAACGGAAACCTTCTTCGGATTATCAGGTTTGGGCGATATGCTAGCGACTTGCAGTAGTGTACTCAGCCGTAATTATCGTGTCGGTTACGGTTTAGCCCAGGGAAAAAAATTGGAGCAAATTCTCGAAGAATTACAAAGTACGGCGGAAGGGGTAAACACAGCCAATGTATTGGTTAAAATTGCCAATCGCGAGCAGATCCCCATCCCCATCTGTCGGCAAGTTTATCGCCTACTCAACCATAAAATTACGCCCCAAGAGGCTGTAGAAGCATTGATGGAGCGGGATTTGAAGGCAGAATTTTGCGATTTGTTCTAAACCGTTACCTAAGACATCAGCAAGTCTAGGCAGAAATGCTCATATCTAGGCTTGCTGCTTACTTCCTGCTTCATCTTGGTGATAACACAGATTTCACAGATTGAATCACATTCTGTAGGATTATGCAGACTAGCCAAAAACTCTCCCTTCCTACCATGGGCTGCGGAACGTGGGCGTGGGGAAATCGACTACTCTGGGGGTACGACGAAAGCATGGATGACGAGTTGCAAGCTGTCTTTAATCTGTGTGTAAGCAACGGCATCACCTTATTTGATACCGGTGATTCTTATGGCACAGGCAGACTGAATGGACGCAGTGAGCAACTCCTGGGACGATTCTCTAGCGACTATTCTGGTATAAACCAAGAGAACCTATGCATTGCCACCAAGCTAGCCGCCTATCCCTGGCGATTAACACGCGGCTCAATGGTATCCGCCTGTCAAGCCTCTGCGCGACGATTGGGACGAAATGTTGATTTAGCACAGATGCATTGGTCTACTGCCAATTATGCACCGTGGCAAGAAGAACGGCTATTGGATGGTCTAGCTGACCTCTACGAAAAAGGACTGGTTAAGGGTGTTGGACTCTCTAATTATGGACCAAAACGACTTCAAGAAATTTATCCCAAATTTAAAGAGCGAGGTGTTCCTATCACTACGTTACAAGTCCAATATTCACTCTTGTCTACTTATCCTGTTACCGAGTTGGGTATCAAAGACGTTTGTGATCAATTGGGAATTCAACTGATTGCCTATAGCCCTCTGGCGTTAGGATTGTTGACGGGAAAGTATTCTGAGAAAGATCCATTACCGAAAGGGTTACGCCGTTTGTTATTTAAGCAGTTATTACCCGGAATCCAACCGCTTTTAGGTTGTTTACGAGAAATAGCCTCCTCCAAAGAGAAAACCATGGCGCAAGTTGCGATTAATTGGTGTATTGGTAAAGGCACTCTGCCTATTCCTGGTGCAAAGACGATGAAACAGGCACAAGAGAATATTGGTGCGCTGGGATGGCAGTTAAGTGCTGGTGAGATTACTGAATTGGATCAAGTGGCGGCAAGTTTAGATAAGGCGATGGTTCAAAACATTTTTCAAACGCGATAACACATATATCTATATAGGGTTTGCTGAGTAAGTTTTGTGGTGAGGGGAGGGAACAGGGAACAGGGAACAGGGAACACCTCGGCTTCGCTCGGTGTAATAAGATAAAGAAAATGAAGAGTTAAATTTTTTAGAGAAGGCATACTATGAGCAACTACCCAAGAACATTTTCACACATTGGAATCTCCGTCCCAGATGTGGAGAAGGCTGTCGAATTTTACAGCAAGGTTATGGGTTGGTATCTGATCATGAAGCCAACCGTTATCGAAGAAGAGTCAGATACGGCAATAGGTCAAATGTGTATTGACGTATTTGGCACCGGTTGGGGTTCCTTTAAAATTGCCCACATGTCTACCGGTGACCGCATCGGGGTAGAGATGTTCGAGTTTAAAAACAACGAAAAACCCAAAGATTTTGAATACTGGAAAACAAGCACGTTTCATTTTTGCGTCCAAGATCGTGATATTGAAGGTCTTGTCGAAAAAATAGTAGCGCATGGGGGTAAACAGAGAATGCCAATTCGAGAGTATTATCCTGGTGAAAAACCCTACAAGATGGTTTATGTAGAAGATCCATTTGGACTGATATTTGAAGTTTATTCCCACAGTTATGAGCTTACTTACTCTCAGGGCGCATATTAAACTGAAGTTCTCCCCATTTGGACTTTGGACAAAATCAGTATTTTTGCGTATTACTTACGCAAATAAAATAAGGAACAATAACTCCTCTATCTCAGCTCGAAGAAAAGCTCAGAAATACCGGATTTAGAAGGTTACAGAGTAAAGCTTAGGAGACTT
>NZ_JAVJNP010000017.1:0-4601 GCF_040217205.1 Coleofasciculus sp. A1-SPW-01
CAGGTATTTGTAGGGGCGGGTTTAGCCGCTTAATTTTGATGTTTGTGATAAGGTTTCAACAAAACCCGCCCTAGCTCAAAATGGAGGTGTGTTTTAGGCGATCGCTCTTTTGATCAGGGATTGGCGCTAACCGGGAGGGAAAGGGCGATCGCGTGGGAGTCAAGGTAGTTGTAGGGGCGGGTTTAGCCGCTTAATTTCGATGTTTGTGATAAGGTTTCAACAAAACCCGCCCTGGCTCAAAATGGAGGTGTGTGTTTTAGGCGATCGCTCTTTTGAGAAAGAATTAGTGCTTTCTCTATTTATACAGTTTCACAAGTCCCTTTCTTACGGCATTTTGAAATACAGTTGGTACATGAAGCCGACCACTATTAGCAGGAGATTGAGGATTCAAAGGATTAGACATATTAACGTATGCTCGATTGTTATGTACTTCTACATGGGTGTGAGATCCGTAACTTGCACCTGTGTTCCCTTCTTTTCCAATTAAAGAACCTGCTGCAATAGTTTTACCTTGTAAATTCTCATTAATTGAACCTTCGGCTAAATGCCAATAGATGAATGTTTGGTTAAGCTCTTTATTGTAGATGGCAACCGTTCCATTGTATCCCCAATACTTAGAACTAACTTCTTTCCCATTTTTGGCTTCAATTACTTCACCACCAACTAAGGCATAAATTCCCGGGTTACTATCTCCGTCTATCGAATCAACTGCCTCACGAATAATGTGATCGGGATTGTGGCTGTTAGACCCCAATCTATTGTTGATATTGTCTTGATACAGTGCATTCAAGTAGTCAGCATTTGTGTAAATGTAATTTGGATTAGGATTAGTACCACCAGTATTGCGCTTCACCTCCGCATTTAAAACCAAGTGATAGTTTCCGCTATCACCAGATTTAGCCTTGACCCGAACATAGTATTCGCTGTTTGCTTTTAACTCATATTTGTCATAAGTTGACTTCCGATTCCGAGAATTAACTTTCTTCAACTCCTTACCATTCTTGTCATACAAAATTAACTCAACATCTCCCTCCAGAGGTAAACTACCACTACCACTTGGATGACGAACCGAAAATTGCAAGAGGCGAGGATCTGAACCCGTGGAAAATTTGTAGTAATCCAGCTCACCAGTCGGTATTCCTACGTGGTCATTCACCGTAACCCGCTTTCCGCCAATTTGACCCAGATTCCGAGCATCAGATCGAGTCTGCCCTGCTTGATCTAAGTTATGAACAAAGGTGTAAGAAGATGAAGGCATTGATGGCTTAGGAGTCATCACAACCCGATACTCACCAGGGCGAAGAGAATCATAGCGCAATACACTGTTACCAGTGCTATTTGGATTGACAGCAACCCATTGCCCATTCTGTTTTCGGTAAATTTTAGAGGTGTAGTGAATGGAGTCAATTGTCTGACCACGGACATCTCGCACTGCTGTGTGTAGGGTGCGATCTTTCGCATTACTATAAACCCGGAAATTATACTCAAGTTGACCCGTAAAACCCTTAAACTCATGCCGCCCAGATTGCGCCCAGATTTGTTCAAAGTTTAAGACCAGATCATAGTTTGTTCGAGAACCATTCCTTGCGGTGACTTCAATATAGTATTTGCTATTAGGTTTCAGGTTCTCGGCTGCCAATGTAGGCTTGCGATTTACAGAATTAACTGACAATACCTCCTTACCATTAACATCCAACAACCGCATCTTAATGTCACCATCTAACGACCGATTCTTTGTTTCTTGATTCAAATCACTGTATAAACTACGAACCGCGAACTGCAAGACTGGCTGGAAGTTGCTAGTGGTAAAGGCATATAAATCTTTGTCACCCTGCGGAACACCCACATGATCGCTGACAATGATGCGCTTACCATCAATTTTTCCATACTCTCGGTTCAAGTTGCGGGCTTTTGCCAAGCTATCCCCAGCTTGATCCAAATTCACAATCATCCGATAAGGAATATCCGCTTTTTCCTGTTCAACATCCACTTTGATTAGATATTTTCCAGCCGATAAATCCTGGAAACTTGCATAATTGTCATCAGGATTAACGCCAGTCAGGGGAATTTGTTGCAGCCGACCATTACCGAGGTCACGATAGACTGTGGTGCGTAAGTCTGGGTGAGTCAGCACTGTATCTCGCGCCGCCAAATGCATGACATTTTTACTACCCTTTAAATCCACCCAGTATTCGCTACTACCCCGCATATTAGGATAGATGTGACGACCATCCGGAACATCAATAATATTGGCTGTGGGGGTTGGCTGCCAAATTGGAGAAATGGTTTCAGGTAGATCAATGTTAGGGAGTTGATGCCCTGTCCCAGTGAAATAAGGAATTGCTTTATGACCATTCCAAATAATATGACCATTCTTAAAGGTTTGCTTAAGGAATCCATTGCCTAAATCAACAGGCTCACTAATGGCTTGTCCCAATTTAACTTTGTTGGTTTTATAAACATCATCAATTGCTTTTTGAGCAACACTAATTAAAGAATCAGTAGGAGATTGTGCTGATCCTGATGACTTGATCGGAACGACTAAATCATCACTCCAGTGTTTGCCATCGAAAGCAGCAATGACAATTGACTGTTCTTGATCTGGCTCATTTCCAGCAACAAACTGCAAATCTTTAAGTTGACTAGCGTTGATGTACAGGGTTCGAGGTTGTTTCACACCATTTAAGGTGAAATAGCTACCGTCACTACTAGAATCTCGGTTATGGAAGTAGTAACTTTGCATATCATCGCCGTCAGAATCTTGGACGCTGAAGAGGCTTGCTCCAGGAACAGTAGCACCAGGAGATAAAGTAACGTTGTTGATGCTAATCACGGGTAAACGGTTAGTCGCTGCGGAGCCATTGATAGGAAGTGGATTGGCGACAAAATTACCGTATTGACTCCAGTGCTTACCATCAAAAGCCCGAATAGCAAGAGTTTCAGTCTTTCCTGCTTCGCTACTCGCCACAAATTGCATATCTTTCAACTGGCTCGCATTCACATAAATTGAGCCAGATTGCCTTACACCATTAAGCGTGATGTAGCCACTGTTATCACCATGATCTCGGTCGTAGATGTGATAGATCTGCATAGCGTCGCCATCAGCATCATTGACACTAAATAGAGTAGAGAGTGGTACAGTTTCTCCTGGCTTAAATGCGCGATTATGTACAATAATTTCGGGTTGCTTATTTTCCTGGATAGAGCCATTAATGGTCTGAGGATTGATGACAGCATTAATCACTGAACTCCAGACCTTGCCATCAGAAGCCCGAATTGAAAACGTCTGAGTCTTTCCTAGTTCGCTACCGCTCACGAATTGCAAATCCTTGAGTTGGTCGGCATTGATAGTAAAAGAGACACCCGTCTTAACCCCATTTAGAGTGAAGTAGCCACTACCGGGCATTCGATCAGATGAATAAAATTTGTATTGCAGAATAGGATTACCATCTGGATGCGTCACTGAGAAGAAGTTGGCAGCAGGGATAACTTCATTAGGCGAGGCATGAAGATTATGCACTGTCAGAGTGGGATCGCTACTATTGACAGCGCGATCGCCTGTTGTAAAGACCCCTTCACCACCCCAAGTTTCAGGAATTAAGAGATTGGGTGTGATATGTTCCTCTGGCTTCGTAGCTTTCGCTAAATGAACTGCCGCCGCTATATTCAACAAGCCAGCACCTGTCTCAGCATCATGACCCGTACTGCCCAAATCCGTGGCTGTATTCTTAATAATCTCCACCACCTGGCGGTAACTCAACTCAGGATTCGCCGCCCAAACCTGGGACACCGCCCCCGTCACCTTCGCCGTCGCTACAGAAGTCCCCGCCATAGCGCTGGTTCCTTCCCCAGTCAAGGACAACTGGGGATTATCCGCCGTTCCGCCATACGCCATCACATCCAAGCCATGACCATAACTCGAATAATCCGTGCGGTCAGCCCCCTTCCAAACCGACGTTTCCGGGTCAAACTGTTCCGCCGCCCCCACGGTGAGGATATTGTCAAACTCCTGCGAAGCCTGTCCTAATACCGACATCACATCCCCATCATTGCCAGCCGCCACTACCAGCATCACATTATTTTGTCGTGCATACTCGATCGCGGATCGTTCTTGAGGTGTAAACTCATAACGAGTGGTAACGTTTCCATCCGCATCAATTTGGGTTAAATCCATACTTAGGTTAACCACAGCATTGGGTTGACCCGATTCTTGAGCCGCATCGACAAATTCAACTAATGATTCTGCCCATTGACCAGAACCCACAGCACGCCCAACCCAAAGCGGCGCATCATCGTTAATCCCTTCAATGCCAATATCGTTATCTTGAGTCGCCCCAATGATTCCTAATATATGGGTGCCATGTTCATTCCCCTCACCAGCTTCCATCAGAGGGTTATTATCGCCATCAATCCGGTCTTGCCCTAAACTGATTCGGCTATAGTCAATATCAGGGTTATTATCACTGAAACCTGTATCAATAATGCCGACTAACGGCTGATTTTCTGGAGGAAACTCATACTGGACAGGTTCAGCGAGTGCAGAATCTGTTATCGGTTCGGTGATAATTTCACTGGTGTTAACAGGTTCATCGATAACAACA
>NZ_JAVJNP010000018.1:0-43161 GCF_040217205.1 Coleofasciculus sp. A1-SPW-01
CCATACGTGCTTTCTCGGATTCACTCCGAGATAGGCGGACACAGAGCGCGGCAATCTCTCACTCAAATTCATGCCTCTTCTGGCAATTGCTAGGGCAGCTGCCACATCAGATGATAGTCCATACATCCGACTATATTTAACCAATCCAATCAAACTTGTGTAAGCTGGATTGCATAACTTTATAGCTATTCCTCGATTGGATAAAATCGATGACAAAATTTGATAAAAACGACTGTATGCCCAGGCAGAAAGCATTCGAGCATATTTTTTTGTTCGCTCTCTAAGTTGAGCTTTTTTTCTCGAAAAATCTAAGTTTTCACACAGAACCGGGCAAGCGAAACTCCTGGCTAAAGCTGCCAATTTCAAACAAACATCGACAAGTTGAGCATCTTGTTTACCTGTGGGCAAACCCGTCTGAAAAGGAAGAGTTCCCTGCGCTCTTAAATTTCCTTGACCATCAACATAAGCCCAACCGATAGAACTAGGATTTAGATCGATACCCAAGGCACCATACTTAATTTCTCGACTAACTTTCTCTACCGATGCGGGTGTGAATTGAACAGCGACCACCCAGCGATTATCCTTTCTATAGAAGTGCCATGTTTTCGCACCACTATTGGGTAATCTATTAATATGACGGGAGAAGCTGCCTATTTTTGATGTGACATATTTCCCAAATTTTGCTTCCAGACAATTGGGGACTCTCAACTTGAGAGTATCTCCAGACCATTGACAAGTTTGATTCCCATAACTTTCATCCTTGGAGCCAACAATAAATACTGACCCTCTGGATACCTTTACTCTAATTTTCGCTGATTTCAGATGTTTAATTTGATTGTGAAGTCGGTGGATATATCGCTTTTTGTGATGCAAACCTTGACGCAAATGATGCCAGTTAGTTTTTCTCGTCTTGAGGTTTGACGATAAGGGGAAATTACAGCCATTTTTGGAGGATTGCCAGTTCGTTTTTCCATAGAACTTCCGAGCCAACTTAATTTTCTTAGTGGCTCTGGCTACCCAATCTTTCGCTGACTTAACTCGTGATTCTAATTGCTTTATCTGGCGCTTTCTACATTCTTTGGCTGAGGAGGTTTTTCCTCTGGCTAATGCAATTACTCCGTTAGCATAACGCTTACTGAGTCCGTATTTCTCTTGCATAAGACTATTCCAACTGGATTGATTGAATTTTATTTCTTTATTTAATAAATGGTTAACGGTTTCAACTGTTGCTTGATAGAATATATCAGACAATGACGTTAAAAACATCTCCAAGTCGGTGAAACCGATGGGGTTAAGTTCATCGGCGGGAGTTGGCAAGCCTTTGCAATAAGTTATCGTCGTCATAGCTTTTTGGCTACCTCCCTCAGTTCTGACTAGATACTCGCGGCTACGCCAACGGTTAATTCGTTACCCGATTCGTTACCCGATTTATTGTCAATTAAGTCAACAATATCATATCGACTCCGGACCGCCAGCCGTCCGAGAAGATCGAATGAGAGCCGTTGAGTTGCCATCGGTGCAACGTGCAAGACCGTCACACAAAGTCGAGTAGCTGCTTCTTGGGGAGTTAAACTAAACATTTACTGATTATAACTTAGACACTGACCAGTTATGTCACTAATTGTCTAGATATTTACGGCCTGTTAGTTAACGCTGTCCCTTCATATTCTGCTAATCCTAACCCACCACCCACCGCTAATCCTACCACTCCTGGTGTGGCAAATAATCCAGCGCCCAGAGTTGATTGAGGCGTTTCCCAAACCGCTATCGCCCCCCCGCCAACATGAAACATGGCTGAACCTGATTTTGACTTCAGCGCGATCGCAGGGACAGATGGAGTTTCTTATCGCACAATAGACCTAGGGCGATCGCCACCAGCAATCCCACTGCCAGCCCATAGGGTCGTAGATTACTCCCATCCGGCATCACCATGACCGGTATGACCCACCCCCAAGCATTGACCGCAGTATGCAGCACGAGGGCGGGCAACACACTGCCCTGAGTGTGGTTGAACAGCCACGCAAACAGCACCGACAGGGCCACCGTACTCATCATAAATAGGCCAAAGGGGAGGTGGCTTTGCGTCGTGTCGGCCATATAAAACAGCGGCAGATGCCAGATGCCCCACACCCCACCCAAGAAAAGGCTAGCCACGCGCCAGCTATAGCGCTCTTGCAAAACAGGCAAGGCATAACCCCGCCAGCCAAATTCCTCGCCCAGTGGGCCGCCCAGCACCAGTATCAGGCCAAAGTTCACCACGGCTAAAAGTACATGCCCGGATGCAGGAGACGGGGCGATCGTGCCGCCCAAGGCGATGTGCCCAGCGGCGGCCAGTCCCACGACTGCCAGAGGCAAAAAAAACGAGAGAGCCAGCCAACGCCAACCCACTCGCCATTGCAGCGATCGCCTGAGCCAACGATGCAGCCCTTCCTGTCCACTGGAATACCTCACTACCGCGATTGCTGCGATGCCGGGGCCAAAACCCCCCGCGATAATCAACATGCTCCCAACAGCAGGCAACGGAGGTCTGACCACCGAAGACAGCAGCCAGCAGGCCCAAGACCAGGCAAATGTCAAGGCAAAGAATGCCAAAAGGCGCGGATTAAAGCCTAATTTACTGTGATGTGTCATTGCCCCATTATTAGTCAACATAAACCCGTTTGCGGTGCGAGAGATTCGTTTTCCCAAACACTGCAATCAGGATGATGACCACCACACAATTGACGAGAGCATCCACGATAGGGGATACCCCAGGTATAAATGCGCTAAATATGTTTGGAGCTATGTTTAGAGCACCATGAAAAAGCGCCACAAGCAAGATACTGCCTTTAGTACTGTTATAAATCCAGGTATAGATAAAAGCATTGGTCACGATTATGATGAACCAGAGGAAAGGAAACTCGGACATCGGTTGGCCTACCAAAAAGATAAGCGGCAAATGCCATAAACCCCACAACATGCCCACTATGAGGGTGGCAGTTAAGGCATTATATTGTTTCTGCAATCGTGGCAATGCGAAGCCACGCCACCCAATTTCTTCACAGGTAGTTGCTAAGAAATTAATCACGAAAGCAAAAAAAGATAAATTGCTTTGTGGTACTGCGATTGTTACGGGTAATCTAAGTAATTTTGTGACAACTTGTGCCGTAATGAGAAGAACAACAGGCCCCAGCAGCGCTACGATGTACCAGACTAGACCAACCCGCCATTTAATAAGCCCCTTATCCAATTCTTTTACCCCTGTCTTCCCATCGGCCACTTGTGACACAATCAAAGCCGAAAGGGCAGGGCCAACAGCATAAAAGATGGTAAGAAGCTGGACGTAGGGGCGGTCAAAGGGGGCAATACCATGCGAGCCTAAGGCGGCTGATATCATGCCAATCCATGAAATACCAAAGGCCAAGATATAGAACCAAGCAACGGGGTATTTTCTCATTTTCCACCATCTTCTTTGACGTAAAATTGCTGTTGCTGTAATCTCGGCTCGATTGGGAACGCCAACCAAAACCACAAGTACAGAAAAATAAATCCAGGGATGACGATCGCTAAAACAACAGTGACAACCCGGAGCAGTGAAAGGGACTGGTGCCATTGTTGAGCGAGGGCTGAACAGACGCCTGCAATGACTTTGTGGCGGCGACTCCGGTAAAAAACAGCAGGGATTTCGCCTGAAGTGCTGCCTGTATCTTGGGAGCGCCGATGTTGTAAAATTCCGGAAATCAGCAGCCCGATCGCGCCTAAAATCGCTGATGGAATGGCAAAAATTGCCAGCCAGTGCGCCATCGCCAGCCCAGAAATAACGTCTCCCAACCAAACTGGGGAAGGACAGCGAAAGCGGATCGCCTCTGCCGAGCAACCGAAGCGTTTAGCCAAACCAAATGCGCCCCAAGTCAGGAGCAATGGAGAAATTCCGTAGAAGATGCAGAGGCTCAACAAAAACAAGTGCCAACGGGTCGAAAGCCGTCGGAAAAATGCGATTGTGGCGATCGCCGGGCCAACCAATAAAAATATGCTAATCAAAGGTAGGTAAACCATGAGTTTTTCTGGATCGGTTTCCTTAATTGAGAATTAGAGATGGCGATCGTCGGGGTCAACCACCAGGCATCGCCGTAATAAGTCCGGAAGAATGGTAATACCCCGATCCTCTATCTGAAAACACCAGCATTCTCCGGAGGTGGCGTGGTTACGCGATCGCCGCGAATGAGAAAACGGCCATCAAAGCGTACCGGCAAGGGGTCGCCGGACAGAGGAATGGCTAAAGATCCCGGTCGCTGGGCATGAATATGAAGGTGGGGTTCGGTGCTGGCTCCAGAGTTGCCGACCTCGGCAATGGCATCCCCGACGGCAACGGCCATGCCCGACTGCACCAACAGACTCTGGGGGCGAAAATGGGCCAGGATGACCTCGGCCTCGCCGCACCGCAAAATCACATGATTTCCAGCCCGGTTGACCTGATCAGTCTCTGGGATGATCATATCTGGGAGGCCATCGATCGCCTGCACCACCTGGCCTGCACAGGGAGCGAACACCGGCGCGCCGTAGATCAAGTACGCCCCAGGCTGCTTAGGGCTGATGCCGCGCGATCGCAGCCCCCACCGATTCACCTGAATGATATCGGTGCCGTAACTTTGGCCCCGATAGGCTTGAAAACGCGGCACTGACTTATCCAAAGTTTTCAGGTGGGCATTAATGCGAATATTACTACCGCCATTGACGATCAGAAAATGGCCACCCCGCAGCGGAAAGGTGAGGTCAACAGCAGATGCAGCCGCAGGAAACGGCCCCGCCCAACTGCGAACCGCCTCATTGCCAACATACACACCAAAGGCCACGCAGCCCACCACCATCACCCACCCCGGCCAGCTTAAGGGCATCCGATGCTTTGGCTGATGCTTCGTCACCCCCAGCCCCAACGCCAGCAAAAACAGTACCCCATAGAGATAGGGTGTCCACCAGGGCGGAAAGACCCAGATACCCATCCGGGCGATCGCAACCAGGGCAATCGCCGTCACCAGAGCTTGAACCCCCATCCCCAGCAGATTGCGGGGCTGCAAAAAAGCCAACCACCCAATCAACACGAGGGGAAACAGAATCTGGATCAGAATCAAGATCGTCATCGCAGACCTTCCCCGTCATTGTGAGTGTTTTTTGGGCAGCAATACTAGCAATTACTATCATTGGTGATTGGTGATTAGGCAATATAGCAATCCTATTTAGGTTGTGGCAATTTTCAAAACTGGAACCCTTGCTATACCTGGGTTTCAAACCGTTCACTTGTTGCATCCTATTTAGGATTGCTATAGCATTTGCTTGGCTCAAATACATAGTTTTAATGTACGTCTGTAGGGAGGGGTTTAGGAAGTTTCGTTATTAATGATAACCTTGCCTCAAAACCCGCCCTGACTAGATATTCCAGATTTAATCTGCTACATCTAGACTACCCTCATTTTGCCTATCTTTCGCATTCCTTATTTTATTCCCCAAACTTTAATCGTAGTATCCTGGCTACCGCTATAAATTCGTTGTCCGTCAGGACTAATCGTTACACAATATATTCGATCCGAATGACCTTCTAGGGTGTATAATTCCTCCCCATTTTTCAGGTTCCACCCTTTCAATGTGCGATCAAAACTCCCACTCACCAAAGTTTGACCATCTGGACTAATGGCTACTCCATGCACCCAGTCAGAATGACCTCTAAAACAGGAGAGTTCCTCTCCATTGCTTAAATCCCAGACGCGCACAATTGTATCACCGCCACCACTAATTAAAGTTTTGCCATCGGGACTCATTGCTAGGGAATAAACGGTTCCCTTGGGACCCGCTAACCAAAGACCGAGGATTTGTTCTTCGTGCATTAATTTATCCGATCGCGGCAAAAATTTTGTCGATTCTCTGGTAATCTATAAACTTAACAGCAGGGGCGTATCGTGTTACACTCTCAACCATCTGCGATCGCACTAGGCAGCAATTTGGGGGATTCCCGTGCCATCCTAGAGGCGGCTATAGTCATGTTAGCGAAAACTCCCGGTATCACGGTCACATCTCAATCTAGCTGGTATCGAACCGCCCCCGTTGGTCCACCGCAGCCAGATTATCTCAATGGTTGTGTGATTCTAGAGATACAGCTAACCCCCCACGATTTATTACAAACCCTTCTCAGCATCGAAAAACAGTTCGGGCGAGAACGGGGAGAAAGTTGGGGACCGAGAACCCTAGACTTAGATATCTTATTATTCGATAATTTAATAATAAACACTCCTACCCTAAAAATCCCCCACCCCCGGATGAGTGAACGAGCCTTTGTCCTGGTTCCTTTAGCCGAAATTGCCCCCGACTGGATCGAACCAACATCCGGATGTGCGATCGCACATCTCGTACAAAGGGTAGACTGTTCTGGAGTTCACCCCGTATAGTTAGACATGCCTCAAGGTAAAGAACCCCCTCAACTACTCAGACAACGCTTTGTTTATCAGGGACGCAAATTTAACTTTGAAGTTAATCACCTGCGTCTTCCCAACCAAGCTAAAGGCGACTGGGAATGCGTTCGTCACCCTGGTGGGGCGCTAGCGGTTCCTGTTACCCGAGATGGGAAACTGGTACTTGTGCGTCAATATCGGTTTACGGTACAACGGCGGTTATTAGAGTTTCCGGCGGGTACAGTGGAACCCTTGGAAGATCCCGAAACCACAATCCAACGGGAAATCCAAGAAGAAATCGGATATCGGGCGCACCGTTGGCAATCTTTGGGGACTTTTCCCTTAGCACCCGGGTATTCTGATGAATATATTTACGCATTTCTGGCACAAGATTTAGAGAAATTGGAGACACCGCCAGGATTGGATGCGGATGAAGATTTAGAAACGGTATTGATGACACCGGAACAATTAGAAAAAGCGATTCATGGGGGGGATGCGGTTGATGCTAAATCGATTTGTAGCTTTTACCTAGCGCGTCCGTTTTTGCAGCAATAGTTGGTTAATTGTTGTTGAAGATATCCGGAAAACCATAGGGGCGCACGTCAGTCATACGTGTCAACTTAAGCAACAACCCCCTCACCCCCAGCCCCTCTCCCACCGGGGGAGAGGGGAGCTATTGGTTATGTTGAAAAATAGGGTTGTGTGGCAAACATTGTAGAGACGTTGCATGCAACGTCTCTACTGAACGGAAAAGATATTATCTTAATTTGGTGCTTGATGATTGGGTTCGTAGTCAGGGCTTTAGCCCTATTTTGTTGGGTTTCCTGGCGTTGATATAAATACGACTAGCGAAATTCATGGATTACGGCTAATCTAACACACTAGCCTTAGGGTTTAATCAGACATCGCATCGGGATAAAGTAGGGTTGCTTAAGATGAGCGATGGCTAGGTTCAACTGCATGTTAATAAAGCCCGTTACCTGTTCATGCGAACCTGTTGGCTCCATGTCAACTAATTCTCCATCAATTAGTTGATAGCGAGGATGATCTCCGTATTCAGCAACAAACTCGTCAAATGTTAGTGATTTTGGTAGGATTTGAATCATTTGAAACCACACTACCTGTAAGACGTTTACTTTATCCTAACACTGACCCACAAGCGTTAAAACGCCTTGGGTTTCAACAAGACTAACAGCGAAAGTCAGCTTTAGCTGACTGGATAAGAATTGGAGTCCATTTGAATGTACTTGATTGATTACTTTGGAGGGCGGGTTTTGAATAAACGTTATAATCAACAGCGAAACCAGAAAGGCTAAACCCACCCCTACCAATTCAAAACTCATCATTCATGACTGATCTGATTCTCTTCTGGCATCGCCGTGATTTACGAATTTCTGATAATATTGGTCTGGCTGCGGCTTGTCAAAAAAGCCAGAAGGTGATAGGAGTCTTTTGTCTTGACCCAGATATCTTAGAACGCGATGATATCGCCCCAGCACGAGTCACGTACATGATGGGCTGCTTGCAGGAGTTACAACAACGCTACGCTGAAGCGGGGAGTCAATTGTTAATCCTGCATCAAAACCCTAGTCAAGGAATTCCCACCCTAGCTGACACTCTCAACGCCAAAGCGGTAGTCTGGAATCGGGATGTGGAACCCTATGCCCGAACGCGCGATCGCACGGTACAAGATGCCCTAGAAGAAAAAGGAATTGCGGTTGAATCATTCTGGGATCAACTCTTACATGCCCCCGGAGAAATTCGCACCAATTCCGGCAATCCTTACAAAGTTTATACCCCATTCTGGAAAAACTGGAAAGACCAAGCCAAAGCCGCCCCCGCTGAATCCTTAAAAAATGGGGAAGGACTTACCGAAACAGAACAGGATGTGGTTAAGAAAGTTGGCGTAATGGAGTTACCTACCGCTAAAGAATTAGGGTTTACCTGGGACAATTCACTGATGCTGGAACCGGGAGAAAAAGCCGCCAAACAGAGACTAGAGGAATTTTGCGATCGCGCCATTGACGACTACCAACACCAACGCAATCTCCCCGCCATTGATGGTACATCCCGACTCAGCGCCGCCCTCAAATTTGGGGCGATCGGAATTCGCACAGTTTGGCAAGCGACACAAACAGCGATAGAACGTAGCCGTAGCGATGAAACTCGTGATGGTATTCAAACCTGGCAACAGGAATTAGCTTGGCGAGAATTCTATCAACACGCCCTTTATTTCTTTCCTGAATTAGCCTCCGGACCCTATCGCGATACCTTTGAAAATTTCCCCTGGGACAATAATCAAACCCTGTTTCAAGCCTGGTGTGAAGGCAGAACAGGTTATCCGATTGTTGATGCTGCCATGCGCCAATTAAATCAAACAGGATGGATGCATAACCGTTGTCGGATGATTGTTGCCAGCTTTTTAACGAAAGACCTAATTATTAATTGGCAATGGGGTGAAACGTATTTCATGCAAAAATTATATGACGGTGACTTAGCGGCAAATAATGGTGGCTGGCAATGGAGTGCGTCCAGTGGAATGGACCCGAAACCCTTGCGAATTTTTAATCCAGCAAGTCAGGCACAAAAATATGACCCGGATGGGGAGTATATTCGTCAATGGTTACCGGAGTTGAGTTCACTGGATACTAAAGACTTGGTGACGGGTAAAATTTCCTCAGATGAATGTTCGAGTTGTGGCTATCCTGAACCCATCGTGGATCACAAAAAGCGACAGAAAGAATTTAAACAGCGCTATCAACAGCAAAAAGGATAGTTATTCGTCATTTGTCATTCGTCATAAGCTGTTATGTATTTAAATTGGGTATTAGTAGCGAGCAAGATGCAAAGCCTGCGGCATGGCTTCGCTAAACGCACTACAAGGCTTGTACCCTTATTGACATTAAGGTTTAAATGCCCAACAGCTTATTCACCGTCTTCCCCCGCTCCCCCCGCTTCCCCAGCTTCCCCCGCTTCCCCAGCTTCCCCCAGCTCCCCCAGCTCCCCCAGCTCCCCCATCTTCCTCATCTCCCCTACACCTCATCAGGGGACATCCCATGGCATAATGGAGAACATTTGCTCAACTCACACACTCATAGGTACAGCGCAAGCCGATGTACCCCCTGCTTTATAGCAGTGTCTACTTTAACGTTCATTTCTTCGGGAGCGCGAGGCTAACGTGAAGATTTTGGTGGTTGGCAATGGGGGACGCGAACACGCCCTCGCCTGGAAAATGTTGCAATCTCAACGCATTAAACAAGTAATCTGTGTTCCTGGCAATGGGGGTACAGCGACAAATCCACAGTGTCAGAATCTGTCTTTACGAGTGGATGATTTTGCCGGAATTGCTCGGTTTGCTTTAGTTCATAATATTTCGTTAGTGGTTGTGGGTCCGGAACTCCCTCTAGCGTTGGGGATTACGGACTACCTACGTCGTCAAAACTTGGTGGTTTTTGGTCCCACTCAAGCAGGTGCCCAAATTGAATCGAGTAAGGCTTGGGCAAAAACCTTGATGCAGTCGGCTGGCGTTCCCACTCCTGGGTTTGCTATGTTTGCCGACAAGGATGAAGCGATCGCCTATCTGAAAGAGCAAGATGCCCCAATTGTCGTCAAGGCAGATGGTTTAGCAGCCGGAAAAGGTGTCACAGTGGCTCAAACCATTGAAGAAGCGGTGGCGGCGGTTGAGTTCTTGTTTAAGAATAAGTTTAATGCTGTGGTCATCGAAGAATGTGTCACGGGTCAAGAAGTTTCCGTCTTAGCACTAACCGATGGCATCACAATTCGTCCCTTATTACCCGCTCAAGATCATAAACGGATTGGTGAAGGCGATACGGGTTTGAATACGGGAGGAATGGGCGCGTTTGCTCCCTCTCCCTTGGTGAATCCTAGCTTGATGGCACGGATTGAACAAGACATTCTCCAACCCACAGTTAAGGCGTTACAGGAAAGAGGAATTGACTATCGCGGTGTTCTCTACGCCGGATTAATGATTACGCCTCAAGGTGATCCCACGGTTCTGGAGTTTAATTGTCGCTTTGGTGACCCAGAAACTCAAGCGATTTTACCGTTGTTGGAAACGCCCCTGCACGAATTACTCTTGGCGTGTACCGGTCGGAAACTGGCAGAATTGCCCCCAATTAGCTGGCATCCTGGGGCGGCGGCTTGTGTGGTGGCGGCGGCTCAAGGATATCCAGAGGCGTATCAGAAGGGTCATGCTATTAGCGGGATTGAACAAGCCCAGGAAAGCGGGGCTACTGTGTTTTGTGCCGGAACTCAGTTTAAGCAGGAACAGATGCTAACTGATGGCGGGCGAGTCTTAGCGGTGACAGCAACGGGTGAAACCTTAGAGAGTGCGATCGCAGCCACCTATCGGGCGATAGACTGTATTGAGTTTGAGGGCATGTATTATCGTAAAGATATCGGTCATCGTGTCATTCAGACCTAATTTGTCATTTGTCCTTTGTGTCATTTGTACTTTGTTGATGAGGAAATTGCGCCCTCATCTTCCCCATCTCCCTCATCTTCCCCTCACCCCATACCCATCTCCTTGCTCAATGCCTGAATTTTTGCGAGAATTTAACGAATTCGGCTAAAATCCCCATCCGTCAATGGGCGTGGGGATGGAAAGCCAAACAAAAGCCTGATAAGCTAGAAGCATTGGTTGGAACTCCAACTATAATCAATCCGCGAAAACCAAGCGGCAAAACAGAATTACTGCCTGTGGAAGACGGGCGGCTGCCTGTGGACGCCCTTGTAAGACCAATATACCTTTGGGTGTGGAGGCATCGGCGGATGAGACGGGAAACCCCGAAGACGAATAAGACCGTCCTTGCTTGCTAGTTGGGGATTGCTTGCTAGTTGGGGAAGTTGTGAAGCCCCAAATAAGAGCGAGCGAAAAGCGTGCGCGTAGCGCGTAAGCAAGTTGGGGTACTTCACGATAAATTAAGGTAATTCCGTTTAATGCTGATCGACTAATTTTACTGGCTTTGCTGAAAACCTTCCGAGAGATACTGGGACGATGGTGGTCGGAGTTTACTCTCCAGACCCGATTAATGGCGGCGGCAACCTTAGCCGTCTCCCTGATTATGAGTGGCTTGACCTTTTGGGCAGTCAACACGATTCAACAAGACGCCCGAGTGAACGACACTCGTTTTGGTCGGGATTTGGGTCTACTGCTGGCGGCGAATGTCGCCCCTCAGATTGCCGAAAACAATCTCACCGAAGTCGCTCGCTTTTCTCACCGTTTTTATAGCAGTACCTCTAGTGTGCGCTATATGATTTACGCGGATGAGGATGGCAGAATTTTCTTCGGCATCCCCTTTTCTGAATCGGAAGTCCACAATTCTCTCTCCATTCGACGCCGGATTCAGCTTCCCGAAGACTACGCCAAAAACTCCGACCTACCGATGGTTCGGCAGCATGTCACCCCAGACGGAGAAGTTACGGATGTTTTTGTCCCGCTCACCCATGAAGGGAACTATCTCGGCGTTTTAGCGATTGGCATTAACCCCAATCCCACGGTTGTCGCCTCCTCGAATTTAACTAGAGATGTCACCATTGCTGTGTTTATCTCAATTTGGGTGATGGTAATTCTGGGCGCTGTATTTAATGCGTTGACGATTACCCAACCAATTAAAGAGTTGCTCACGGGTGTGAAAAATATTGCCGCAGGGAACTTCAAGCAGCGCATTGACTTACCCCTGGGTGGAGAACTGGGAGAACTGATTTCCAGCTTCAACGAAATGGCAGAACGCTTAGAGCGTTATGAAGAACAAAATATTGAGGAATTGACCGCAGAAAAAGCCAAACTGGAAACCTTGGTATCTACGATCGCAGATGGTGCTGTATTGCTCGATACCACATTGAACGTGATTTTGGTCAACCCAACCGCACGGCGTATTTTTGGCTGGGATGGTCATACCCTGGTTGGTGAAAACGTGCTGCATCATCTACCGACAGCCGTCACCCTAGAACTGACGCGACCCCTGTATCAAATTGCTGGCGGCGAAACGACGGCGGAACGGGAAGGAGAGGAGTTCCGTATTACCCTGACTGAACCCACACTGCGTACTGTTCGGATTCTGCTGACGCGGGTGTTTGACCAATACCGCGAGAGTATTAAAGGTATTGCGATGACGGTGCAGGATATTACCCGTGAGGTTGAACTGAATGAGGCAAAGAGTCAGTTCATTAGCAATGTTTCTCACGAACTGAGAACGCCGTTATTTAACATCAAATCATTCATCGAAACCCTACACGAATACGGCGAAGACTTGAGCGAGGTAGAACGGCAAGAATTTCTGGAAACGGCGAATCGAGAAACGGACCGTTTAACTCGTCTGGTTAATGATGTTTTAGATTTGTCCAGATTGGAGACATCTTGCCGCATTTATCACTTTGAACCCGTAGATATTGCAGGACCCGTGGAGCAAACTCTCCGCACCTACCAGCTTAATGCCCGGGATAAAGGGATTGAACTGGTACAGGAAATTTCGCCTAAATTGCCTCCCGTGTTAGGGCATTATGACTTATTGCTGCAAGTCTTTGATAACTTAGTAGGCAACGCACTGAAATTCACAGAATCCGGTGGACGAGTAGTGATTCGCGCCTATCCCCTAGAACCCAATCCCAATCCCAATCATCCGGATGAAATTCCCCAAGTTCGGGTGGAAATTTCTGATACAGGTATTGGGATTGATTGGGAGGATCAAGAAAACATTTTTGATCGCTTTTTCCGCGTCGAGAATCGAGTTCATACCCTAGAAGGAACAGGTTTAGGTCTTTCTATTGTCCGCAATATTGTTGAAAAACATCACAGCCGAGTTTATTTAGTTAGTGAAGTGGGAATTGGTACAACCTTCTGGTTTAATTTGGATGTGTGTACCGAAAAAGACCAATCAATTGAGCAGCCTTCAGAAGACCACTTACTGACAACAGAAGACAACTTACAAACAACAGAGACGGACGAGACAGCAGCGACGGTGACCTAATTTTGCACCGATTTCAATTGGCACAACGGGCGAATAAACATGACGATTCGGATGGGACAAGAATCGGATATTCCGGATCAGGAGTTAGAGAGTAACGTAAACAGGACACTGACGGCAAGCAATCCCAGTAACCCGACTACGGCTGGGTGACGCTGACACCACAATTTTGCCGCTTGTAAGAGAGTACGACGCGGCAGATAAATCGACTCAGGTTCGAGCGGAGACTGGTCTTTATCCGTGTAAAGGGTACATTCCTTAGCATAAGGACGTTGAGGAAACGTACAAGTATCATCAACATGATAGAGACAGGTTTGACACAAATACTCCTGTTCCACGGCTCGGTGTAAGGTAATACCCGGATGACCGTAGGCTTTGAGAATCATGCCACAATGAGGACAAGTAATTTCTCGATTACTGATAGATTGATGGCAACGGGGACAATTGGGCATCAGGTCTAACGTTAGCTGGGTGTTTGGGGGAATTTTCTCACTTGATATTCACTCGCCTGAATCATCTGATAATCTTTGCCAAACTCCTGCTCGAACTGCTTTTGGGTTCCCTCCAACTGCTCTTGTGGAATAGCTTTCCACTGTTCACGGCTTGTCCAACGAATGATCAGGATGACTTCGGTGGGTGTTTCTGGCTCAATCCAGACTTCTTTGCTGATAAATCCCGGACAGCGAGCCAGCATCGATGTCCAGATTTCGGCATCTTTCTGAATAAAGGTTTCCCGAAGTTCGGGCGAGACTCTAATTTTAAGATACTCAATTACCATATAAAATGCTTGATCGGTTACTGTGCAAACGGTTGAATCATACCAAGTCAAGTCAAAGATAGTTGTTTTTCTGCCCCTGCTTCTCGCTTTAGGGCGGGTAAATACGGCAGCAGTTGTGGGCAAGATAGCACAAAATGGAACTGGGGGTTGGAATCAACCTCCCTTCCCCTATCCTGGGGTTAGCACCGAGTTACAGGAACAGCGTATGGATAATAGAGATTGGCTGAAGCAGTTATTGATGGTTGGTGTAGGCACAACGTCAATGGTTGCAGACAAACTACGAGAAGTTAGCGATGAATGGGTAAAAGATGGAAAAATTAATCCAGAGCAAGCCCAAGGATTCGTTGATGATATGGTGCAGCAGATCAAATCGGAACAAGGTAACTTTGAAGTCAACATGGAACGACAGCTACGGCATCTGTTGCAGGAGTTAGGTGTGCCTCGGCAAACGGAAGTGGATGAATTGCGGGGGCGCATTGATAGGTTGGAACGTCAAGTGCGGGATCTAGAAAATAAGCTGTGGCGTTAATCAAACATTGAATAGGAGGATAGATTTTGAGAGATATTCTAATCAGCTTAGGTGTTATTGTTGCCTGTGGATTGTTGTTGGTCGTGACTCAACTCAGCCGTGGGAGTGCAACAGCCGACGAACTCAACCCCACCCAACCTCAACCCCTAACCCAAGTTACCCAGGCTAAACCAATCCCTGAAAATCAATCAATTGCTATGAGTACGGATTCAACTGAGGAACAGAACACCGAGCAGGAGGTTGTAACCACACCATCGGGTTTGAAATATATCGAACTCAAAGAAGGTGAAGGCGCACAACCCCAAAAAGGTCAAACCGTTGTGGTTCACTATACCGGAACCCTGGAGGATGGCACCAAGTTTGATAGTTCCCGCGATCGCAACCGTCCGTTTTCCTTTAAACTCGGTGTAGGACGGGTGATTAAAGGCTGGGATGAAGGCGTTGCCACGATGAAAGTGGGCGGACGTCGTCGGCTGATCATTCCCCCGGAATTGGGGTATGGTTCCCGTGGTGCAGGTGGCGTGATTCCGCCCAACGCGACTCTAATTTTTGATGTGGAATTACTAAAAATTAGTTAAAACTTGTCTAGCCTCTCCCAGTCAGCTTAATTCTGACTTAAGCGTTGGTCCTTGGGTTTAAACCCAAGGCGGCTGGCGAGACATAAGACGAATGACGAATGACGAATGACGAATGACTAAATAATCACTGATTGGGATTGGCAAGATTGCGGAAGCGAGTATACTGAGGGTCGAAAATCAACTTCACGACACCAGTTGGACCATTGCGATGTTTTGTAATAATCACTTCCGTGATCCCTTGATCTGGCGTGTCCGGATGGTAATACTCATCCCGGTACAACATAATCACTAAATCCGCATCTTGCTCAATCGAACCCGACTCTCTTAAATCGGACATCATCGGTCGCTTATTCGTCCGCGCCTCTACCCCTCGACTAAGCTGAGATAAGGCAATCACAGGAGTATTCAGTTCGCGGGCTAATCCTTTGAGAGAACGGGTAATCCGAGACAGTTCTTGGACTCGATTGTCACTACCACTCCCTTCCATTAACTGCAAGTAATCGATCAATACCAATCCCAGCGTTCCCCCTTGTTCTGCCTGGAGACGCCGCAGATTTGATCGCATCTGCATAACGGTGGGGTTAGGCGTATCCTCGATATAAATGGGTAATTCTGATAGCGTTCCCAGCGCATGGGAGAGAGGTTCCCATTGATTTTGAGTAATTCGCCCCGTTCGCAAATAGTTACTTTCAATGCCCGCCTCGCTGGATAAAAGCCGCTGGACTAATTGCGCCTTGGACATTTCTAAACTAAAAATTGCGACAGGAAATCTGTTAGCAATATTGCGAGCCATCGCCAACGCAAAGCTAGTTTTACCCATTGAGGGCCTTCCCGCCACAATAATTAAATCAGAACGCCCAAACCCACCCGTTAACGCATCCAAGTCATAGAAATTAGAGGGTATACCGGGTAAGGCAAGTCCTTCATGAAGCGTTTCGATTTCCTGAAAGGCTTGAATTAATGTCTCAGAGATTGGCACTAACCCTTGTTGTGGACGCACCTGAGTCAAATTGAAAATTTTCTGTTCCGCTTGTTCAAGAACAAAGTCCAACGCCATCGGTGTCTCATAACCCAATTGAACAATCTCATTTCCCGATTGGATGAGTTGACGGCGCAGGTACTTATCCATCACCAACGCCGCGTAGCGGTCAATATTCACGGCTGACACCGTGCGTTCAATTAACTGCGCTATCTTGCTCTGACCCCCCACCTTGTCTAATAATTTATGGTCATACAACCAAGAGGTAACGCTCATGAAATCCGTTGGCTTCCCTTCATGGTGCAGAATGAAGGCAGATCGATAGATTTCTTGGTGAGCGCTAACGTAGAAGGCTTCTGGAGATAATAAATCTACCACTCGACTCATTGCTTCAGGATCAAGCATGATCCCACCCAAAATAGACTCCTCCGCCTCGATGTTTTGAGGCGGTACAGAGCTAGGGATGATTGAAAGGTTAAAGTTTGAAGCCATCGCCAGAGATAGCGAGTACAACCAGAGGGTAGGGGATCAGGGGAGCTGGGGCTGTAAGGTTCATACTACTTGCAGGTAACTCTAATTTAATTTCCTCTTTCCTTGTTCCCCTGGAAGGGGGGGTTTGGTTAAGTTATCGGGACAGTAGCCAAACCGTTATCAGTAAAACCCGCTCCTACATCCGGAGTAGAGACGTACCACAGCATGTTTCTCAATGCTACATCGGAGCAACGTGAATTTCTATAACCGCCGTAACTTCTGGATGCAGTTTGACTTGTGCCTTGTAGAAACCGAGCTTGCTGATATCGGGAAGCGTGATTCCCCGACGATCTACCTCTTGGTTTGTGGTTTCTTGAATGGCTTCTGCTACATCAGCTGCCGTAACCGTACCAAAGATTGCCTCTTGTTCACCCACTTGCTTGCGGATGGTAAAGCGACCTATAGTTTCTAGTGCTGTCTTACGGGCTTCAGCTTGCTGCTTTTCTTCGAGTAAACGTTGTCGCTCTTGTTCTTTGCGCCGCTCAACTTGCTTGAGAATACCAGCAGTGGCTAAGGTTCCAATCCCATGGGGAATTAAATAATTACGAGCATAGCCAGGAGCGACGTCCACCAGTTCGCCGGATTTGCCTAGCTTTCTAACGTCTTGATTTAAAACTAACTGTACACGTTTTGCCATTGTCTTTTTTGGGTACGGGCTATTTAACTTAGATACTGATGCTCACTCAGAATTTCAATCATACGAAAATTTGCTATCCGAGTGCAACTCACAAAGAGAGGAGTTTTGACCTTCACTTCTCCTTCACTTCGTTCTAGGACATGGTTTTGAGTTACAGCGCTGCGCTTCCCCTGCTCCCAGACGCGCCATGGCGCGTCTCTACATTGCTTCCCCTGCTCCCCTGTCTCCCCACGTTAAAACTTATCCTTCATTCCCCGCAATCGGGCAAAGGTTTGCACGGGTTCTGTACTCTTAACGGCTTCTTGGAGTGTCGGTTGTTCCCAGCGCAAAAAAGGATTCGTCAGTTTTTCGACGCCCAGTAGGGAGGGGACTGTTGCCTCTTTTCGACGACGAGCCGCTTCAACGTCAGTATAGCGGCTTTGCAAGTCTGGGTTGTTGGGATCAACGGTTTGGGCAAATTTAAGATTCTTTAGGGTATATTCATGGGCGCACCAGACACGGGTGTTGTCCGGTAACCTTCGCAGCTTACTCAAGGAATCAACCATTTGCTTGGGTGTCCCTTCAAAAAGTCTGCCACATCCTCCGGCAAATATGGTGTCACCACAGAATAATTCACCGACTTCATCGCTGGTGACAGGGGGAAAATAGTAGGCAATATGCCCGCTAGTATGACCGGGAACGAAAAATATCTCAGCCGTGCGATCGCTAAACTGAACCTCGTCTCCCTCTTGTAAAAATACCTGTTGTCCCGGAATTCTGCCCCGATCTTGGGTTCCCCCATAGACACAGACATCAGGATACCGCTGAATTAACTCTTGATTTCCACCCACATGATCCCAATGATGATGAGTGTTAAAAATTGTTACTAACTCAGCACCCAGTTTTTCCAGATGCTGTAATACAGGTTGAGCCTCGGCTGGATCAACCACAGCAGCAATATTCTGTTTGGGTTCATGCAGCAAAAAGATATAGTTATCTGAAAGGGCTGGTAGTCGATGGACTTGCATATTGAATCGTTCTTCCTCAGAAAAGTCTGCTATCAATCATTTTGCCTATTTGACAGATAAACCACCTCAATGGCAAATCGTGTCAATAGGCATTAGATTAGAATGGAAATACTCGCATAGCCTTTAACCTTCATCCTATCTCTACTACCGCTCACTCAGCTTGAGATGACAAACCTCGGTTAACTAGGCTATCGTAGTCGAAAATCTAGGTCACCGCTAAAAAAGACTAACCGCCTATGGCAGGAACTGTTCAACGCCCCTCTAGTCCCGCGATCGCCCAAATTGTTGATCGGATTCTCGATACAGGTCAATTGAGCCGTTGGGAGTATCTTCAGTTGGTGACTACGATGCTTTCTGACTATAAAGTTACCGAAGAGGAACGTAGTTATATTAATCGGGTTTTGGATGAACGGCAAATGGGACGACTACAGTGGATCAGTTAAAAAAGACCAACGTGTTGAAACCCAAGCGAAAGATTTCATTAGTTGTCAGTGACTTATCGAGCAGTGGATCGGGCAGGTGGGGCGGTGCCGTGCGACCTTTTTTATTGTATAAAGCTCTCAAAAAACTCAATTATGAAGTCGAAGTTATAGGATTTGTTCCCCACGAGCAGAGTTCAGATATTCCGCCTTCTGAAATTCCTATTATTACAATTCCCGCTTATAATTATCCAAAATTCATTATTTCAATTAATACTCTAATTAAGAATATTCAAGGCAATATTATTTATGCCAGCAAATTAAAACCAACAAGTTTTGGGGTTGCCCTTATTAAAAAGTTTAAAACCCGATGTCCTGTTCTCTTAGATATAGACGATTGGGAATTAAGTTGGTATGGAGGTGATGATTGGGCATACCGTCCTAGCTTAAAACAATTCGCTAGAGATATTTTAAAACCTGAAGGCGCTCTCAGAAATCCGAATCATCCTGTTTATTTAAGGTTGACCGAAGGGTTAGTTTCCCAAGCTGATGTGATTACCACCCACACCCATTTCATGCAAGAACGGTTTGGTGGTGTATATCTACCTCAGGGCAAAGATACGACAGTGTTTGACCCCAGTCAGTATAATCCAGAAACCAGTAGAAAACGATATGATCTGGCTGACTATCGAGTTCTCATGTTTCCAGGAGCGCCACGCCCTTATAAAGGGGTAGAAGATGTTTTAATGGCGCTGGATCAATTAAATGAGTCCGACTTAAGGCTTGTCATTGTTGGGGGTAGTCCATACGATGATTATGATCATCAACTGATGGAAAAATGGGGACGTTGGATTATTAAGCTACCCAGATTACCTGTATCAGCAATGCCTGAAGTCGTTGCGGCAGCTCATATTGTAGTCGTTCCTCAGCGAGATACTCCAGCCGCTAAAGCCCAGTTTCCGCTGAAACTAACTGATGCGATGGCAATGGGCAAACCAATTTTATCGACGCGCGTTGGCGACATTCCAGAA
The DNA here is from genome assembly GCF_040217205.1 of Coleofasciculus sp. A1-SPW-01. Lineage (NCBI taxonomy): Bacteria > Bacillati > Cyanobacteriota > Cyanophyceae > Coleofasciculales > Coleofasciculaceae > Coleofasciculus > Coleofasciculus sp. A1-SPW-01. Next base: position 19,895 of record NZ_JAVJNP010000018.1, read on the forward strand.
ATTTTAGGAGACACGGGTTATTTGGTCGATGCCAGTTCTCCTGAACAAATTGCTGATAAAATTCGGTGGATATTTCAAAACTACCAAGAAGCAATTGAGCGAGGAAAAGAAGCGAGAAAAAGGTGTATGGAGTGTTACAGTATAGATAAAATGGCAGATATACTATCTGAAGTGATTAGTCAATTATAGTTTTAAGTATTGACCATACTAAACAAATAAGACTCTATGGCTTCCAATTTATTATCAAAAGTTATTAGGCGATATCCAACTAGAGTGGCGATAACGGTTCTCTTAGGATTATCGGGTGGATTATTTAACGGTGTGGGTACAGCCCTAATCGCTCCGATCGTTTTAAATCTTTTAGGGATAGATTTAGATTTAAAAAGTGGTCCTCCTATTCTTAAGGCAATTATGTCTCCCTTTAATAACCTGCCGGGAAATTATCGGCTGGTAGCGATGGCGGGAGCTATTGTGGGACTAATTATATTAAAAAATCTTTCTAATTATGCCAGTACATTAGCCTCCAGTTCGTTGAGACGCCGAATTACCTGTGATTTACGTGAAGCCGGCGTGAAATTATTACTCGACGTAGATATAGATTTTTACTCTCGCATGAAAGTCGGTGATCTCGTGAATCGCCTAGGGACAGAAATTGGTCGAGCTGCTGGGGAGGTTAGCACCATACTGAATATGATGGTGACGGTAACGAATGCCCTAGTATTTCTCGCCTTATTACTGGCTCTTTCCTGGGAATTGACATTAGCTTCAACAGTTTTAGTTGCTATTGTTGCGTTAGTCAATCAATACTCAATTAGTCGTGCCAAAGCATTTGGCAAACAGCTATCAAGTCTGTCAAAAGCTTATTCGATTGCCGTGCTAGAAACGTTGAGCGGAATTCGACTGGTTAAAGCTACCGGTAATGATGAGAGAGAGTATCAACGAATCCAACAGCTAATCCGCGATCGCGAAAAGGCAGATTTTCAATCCCAGGCAAACAATGCAGCCATAGGACCTGTTGGTGAAGTGACTAGCATTGTCGGTTTGCTGACAATTGTGTTTATGGGGCGAATATTTTTTGCTAGTCAGATCGAGGCTCTATCGGCGGTATTACTAAGTTTTCTCATCTTACTGCAACGGCTCTTACCGTTAATTTCCCAATTAAACAGAGCGAGGGGTTCCTTAGCGAATAGTTCAGCCAGTGTGGAAGTAGCACATGACTTCTTGCGTTATGATAATAAGCCCTTTATGCAGCCGGGTTCTCAGCCTTATCATCCCTTAAAAAAAGGAATTCATTTCCATCAGCTATCCTTTGCCTATCCGACTCAACTGAACGAATTAGTGTTAAAAGATGTTGATTTATACTTACCTCGTGGAACCACATTAGCCTTAGTGGGAACGACGGGTGCCGGTAAGTCAACGTTAGCGGATTTATTACCACGATTTTATGATCCCACAGAGGGTAGTATTACCCTAGATGGAATCGATTTACGGGAGTTTGATATCAAAAGTCTCCGTAATAATATGGGAATTGTTAGCCAAGATACGTTTTTGTTTAATACCTCGGTTCACGATAATATTGCTTATGCTCGACCGGATGCTTCTCGAAAAGAGGTCATTGAAGCAGCGCGACGGGCGAATGCCTTAAAATTTATTAAAAAACTCTCTGGGGGGTTTGATACGATAATTGGCGATCGCGGGGTGTTATTATCAGGAGGACAGCGTCAGCGCCTTGCTATTGCTCGCGCTATTTTACAAAATCCGGATATCTTGATTCTGGACGAAGCCACGAGTGCTTTGGATACACTTACTGAGCGTTTGGTGCAAGAAGCGCTGGAGGAATTGAGTCGCGATCGCACAACTCTGGTTATTGCTCACCGCCTTTCCACTGTGCAAAACGCCGATCAAATTGCGGTTTTAGAGAAAGGGTGTGTGATGGAAGTCGGGAAACACGAGGAACTTTTACGCAAAGGAGGATATTATGCACGGTTGTATCAGATGCAATTTGCTGAACATCCTCAAGGTACGCCCACCACAAATCCTGCTTTAATGAAAGCCTCTCACGAAGTCCGAACCATGCTCAATTCCATGCTCGGTTCCATCCGGTTGTTAGCGGATGACTTAGTAGATACTCCAGAAGAGGAGAATGAATTACTAGAAGAATCGTATAGTTCAGCTATCAATATTCTCAATACTATTGAATTATTTGAAAATAGTGCTAAAATGGCAAAAAAATAGGCGTTATCCTCTTCAAAATCTTTAAAAAATATAACAATCCGATGAATAAATATTATATTTTTTTCACGAGAAATGTCTTGCCTAAACCAGAAGCTCATATAGTTCATGATGTGAATACGGCTAATGCAGCAGCAAACCTAGGTTATCCCGCTGTCTTAGTCTATCTTCAGAAACCACAGCAATCCCTTAATCCCATTGACTGGATTTATCCATTTCGCCTAAGCCAGCCAGAGGAAAAAATCGTTAAATATTACAATATTCACAATAAACTTAAAGTTATTCCCCTCGCTATGCCGTGGCCCATTGGTCGAATTGGAGGAAAGTGGACTCACCCCAGTACGATAGTTTGCAAGTACTATTTTCCTATTCATATTTTTCCTCATACTAAAATTTTGCATACTTTAGATTGGAATTTGGTGAAAGCAGCTATTCAATCGGGTATTCCAGTTATTTACGAGCGAGAACACTATCCGAACCATAAATATGATCAAGACATTGTTCAAAATCCTCTCTTTCAAGTAGCGGTCACAGTTGCCGATCCTGTGCGCGAGAAAATGATTCAAAAGGGAATGCCACCAGAGAAAATACTCAAGCTTCATCTTAGCTTTAATCAATCATTTCTAGTTCGACAACCTGACAAGGCTAAAGAATGGCGACAAAGGTTGCTAGCCGAGGGACGAGAAAACTTGGTAGTATATTCAGGAGGATTGTATCGATTTAAAGGGGTTGATCTGCTAATTGATGTTGCTAAAAAATTACCCCAGATTCAATTTGCCTTTGCCGGAGGAGATGAATCGCAGGTACAAGCCTATCGCCAACTAGCTAGGGAAAAGCAAGCGGATAATGTTACGTTCTTGGGTTACATTCAGCACGAACATTTACCTAGTTTACTGCAAGCTGCCGATATCTTAGCTCATCCTCACTGTTCGGGCGAAGCCGCAACGTTTACCTCACCCCTCAAATTCTTTGAGTACTTAGCGTCTGGAACTCCTATTTTAGCAACAGAGATCCCTCCATTAATGGAATTCAAAGAGGCAAATATTATTGCTGGCTGGTGTGAACCTGATAATCCCAATCAATTCGCTCATTGCCTTCAATATACCCTAGAAACCTATCCCCGAAGAGTGAATGGTTATTCAGAGCAAATTTGTTTTGCCCGTCAATTTTCTTGGGAAAATCGATTATCAAGAATTATGAGTCACATAAAAAAATGCATTATATAATTAATTAGGCAACAATGTTTATGCAATTAAACTATTAGAACAAGTAATAAAATTTATGTAATTTTCAACTGGTTTAAATTAAGATTAAATCAACAAGCTATGTTAGAATAAATTGAGGAGGAAAATAGCAAATGTTCAATTGTCTTATATTAGGTTCAGGACGTAGTGGAACTAGTATGGTGGCTGGGACTCTGAATGGTGCAGGATATTTCATGGGAGATAGGATAATGTCTCCAACTCGAATCAATCCTAAGGGCTATTTTGAATCAAAAAATGTTGAAGCTATTAATGAAGAATTATTGAGTCAGGTCGTACCTGCACGACCAAGAGGAATAATTGGAAATTTTTTCAAAAACAGACCGACTAAAAATCAACGCTGGCTTGCCAGAATACCTTTGGAAAAAAAAGTTCATTGTTCTCAGGGAATAGCAGAAAAAATAGAATCATTAACGCAGAAACAACCTTTTTGCTTTAAAGATCCTCGCTTCTGTTATACATTGCCTGCCTGGAGACCATTTTTAATGGATACTGTATTTTTGTGTATATTTAGACATCCAGCGGCAACTGCTTCCAGCATTCTGAAAGTTCGTGAAAAGCAAAAATATTTACATAATTTTTCAATAAATTTTGGTCAAGCACTGCAAGTATGGGAACTCATGTATCAGCACATTTTAAAAATCCATATACACAAAGGTAAATGGTTATTTATTCACTATAACCAAGTATTAGAAGGGACAGGACTTGATAAAATTGAAGAGTTTATTGATGGCAAGGTAGACCGTAACTTTCCTGATGCTTCCTTACAAAATTCTGACTCATTTGAACCTGTATCGGCAAAGACTTATGAAGTTTATGAAGAATTATGTAAGTTGGCTAACTATAAAGAGTAAATTTTGGCAATTACATGAGTTGATTGATAAATAAAGTTTAGTTTTTATGTAAAAACTTTGTTGCATTTAATCCCAATAAACTGATTTCAAGGAGTTCAAAATATGATAATGCCTAATTTTTTAATTGTAGGGGCGGCGAAAACAGGAACGACTTCACTTTATAGATATTTAAAGCAGCATCCGCAAATTTACATGAGTCCTGCAAAAGAACCAAAGTTCTTTGCCTATGAAGGAGAAACATTGAATTTTTGCGGCCCCGATGACTCCAAAGAAGCCAAGTCAGTTGTGACTAACATTGATGCCTATCAAGCACTATTTGATAAAGTAACCGATGAAATAGCGATTGGCGAAGCATCTACAATCTACCTTTACAGCTCGAATGCGGTTAAACGGATAAAACACTATATTCCTCATGTGAAGCTGATTACTATGCTTCGCAATCCAATTGATAGAGCTTATTCAAATTTTTTACATTTGGTCTACCAAGGTCGTGAACCATTAACAGATTTTGCCCAAGCTCTTGAACAAGAAGAACAGCGAATATTAGATAACTGGTGGCCTTTTTGGCATTACAAAAAACGGGGGTTATACTATGTCCAACTGAAACGCTACATTGATGTGTTTGAACGTGATCAGATTAAAGTTTATATCTATGAAGATTTCCAGAATAATCTTTTCAGTGTTTTGCCAGACATTTTTAAATTTTTAGAAGTCAACGAAACATTTATTCCTTGTTTATCCGAAAGAGTTAGAGAATCCCGCCGCGCTCCAAAAAATAAAACTTTATATGCACTCTTTAACAAACCAAACCCAATTAAATCGATATTGAAGCCACTGTTTCCCGATAAACTGCGCCAGCAAATTACGTTCACTGTTAACAATGGAAATCTTGTTAAACCTAAAGTTTCACAAGAAGTCCGCAAGCAACTCGTCGAATTTTATCGAGAAGACATTCTTCAGCTTCAAGAGTTGCTTCAGCGAGATTTATCAAAATGGTTAGAGTATTGAGAATGAAGCGACTTTGGCAGAAAAACTTTGCTAAAACTTGACAAATTTAGCATTTATAAGGAAAAATAGAAAGCTACCTTTCTACACCTGCTCGGATCAGGTAAAGATATAGCAAAAGCAGCTCAAAGCCTGAGAGTCACAGCGATTTATCGCTTCTCTACGGGATTAGGACTAAGGAAAAGTCGTTAGGCTTAGTACAAGTGTTAAGCTAGACAGTGCTGTCGCTTGTATATCTGATGTTGTGTCTTAGTCCTAACCTACTAATGAGCTAGCTACCTGTACGGCTACATTTAAGGACAATCACATGAGTTACGCAATTATTGAGACAGGCGGAAAACAAATACGAGTTGAACCTGGTCGTTTTTACGACATTGAACTCCTACCCGTTGAACCCGAAGAAAAAGTTACGATTGAACGGGTGTTGCTGGTTGAAAATAATGGTGACGTCACCATTGGTCAGCCTTGGGTTGATGGAGCAACCGTTGAAGGCACGGTAATGCGACATTTTCGCGATCGCAAAATCCTGGTCTACAAGATGAAGCCGAAGAAGAAAACCCGCAAAAAGCGGGGACATCGCCAGGAAATTACCCGTCTGATGGTTGATGCTATTAGTATGAATGGTTCAGTATTAGCGGGTACTAGCGCTGAGTCCACGGAAACACCGACGCCGGCGACGCCTGTGGAGGTAATGCCATCTGAGGCTGAGGAGTCAGCCCCTGAAGCAACATCGGAAACTGCTTCAGAATAAGAAGAGGAATCCACTCACACCAAATCCGCCTTTATAACTCCATGCAAGAGGAGGCGATTGAAATCGCTGCTACACAAGCAAAGTCCGCCTGCGCGGACTAGGTTATAACGGGGGTAGCGTTCCCCGGATTTGGTATCACACCATTAAAACAAGAGGAGACTATGGCTCACAAGAAAGGTACAGGTAGTACTCGTAACGGTCGTGACTCTAATGCCAAGCGGCTAGGAGTTAAACGCTTTGGCGGTCAAGTTGTCAAAGCAGGTAACATTTTAGTGCGTCAGCGGGGTACCAAATTTCACCCCGGCACCAATGTCGGTCGTGGCAAAGATGATACTCTATTTGCCCTGATTGATGGCACGGTGACGTTTGAGAGAAAGGGTAAATCTGGCAAGAAAGTCAGCATTTATCCAGTTGCGGCTGAAGCTGAACTGGCAACAGCTCAGGTTTAGGTTTGTAGGTTGGGTCTCTTCTCTAGACCCAACCTACCCCCTGAAGCTAGCTCAGTTGTAACCCAGTTCATGTTAAGATACATTTCAATTCTGAAAATTCGTTTAGAAAGGAAGACTTAACTATGGAAGCAGCCATGCTGTTGGCGAAATTGCCTGAAGCCTACTCTATCTTTGACCCTATCGTAGATGTTCTCCCAGTCATCCCCGTCTTTTTCTTGCTGCTAGCGTTTGTTTGGCAAGCGGCTGTGGGTTTCCGGTAAATCACTAAAATCAATTATGACAAGGACACCCAGTTAGGGGAAATGGCACTGACTTTAGAGTTTGTAGTAAGCGATGCGAGCGCTTCTGATACGCTTCGTGCCTACTACGAACCCAGCTTAAGTCAGCAGCATTCCAGTTAGGGGTGTCCTGATTAATATTCCACAGCTTTATATATTTAGCTGCGTCCGCCAATCGTTTTTTGAAACGCCGATCGCTCACCAAGGCGTTTAATATAGTCTGAGATAGCTGGGTACTCGCTCAGGTCAAGCTGTAACATGATCGGGATATAACTCAAATACGATCCCACAGCCACATCAGCGACACTAAACTGATCTCCCAACAAGAACGGTTGATTCTGTAAACGCTGCTCAAGCGGGGGAAATAATTTCGGCATTTCCCGCTCTCGACTCGCCTCCACAAAAATTCCCGGACCAAGCGTCGCATTGGCAAACAAAATCCATTGAGCTATGGTTGCTTGCTCCTCCAATCCGTTCAGGTTGCCATATTTTTGAGCCAAGTAGAGCAAAATTGCTCCTGACTCCCACAGTTGAAAATCCCCATCCACAATAGCTGGGACTTTACCCATGGGATTAATCGCCAAATAATCCGGCTGGCGATGTTCTCCAGCTTGCATGTCCAACAGTATATAGTCGTAGGGAACGCCCAGTTCTTCTAAATACCACTGGACAATTGACGCCCGACTGCGGGAGCCACCATAAAGTTTCAGCATCGTCGTTTGGGTTATAGAACTTTGTGAGTGTATTCGTGCTGTTTAACGTCGTCTTCCTTACGCACAACTCGGATCTGATTTAGCACCCGCTTGCGTTCGATGGAGTAGTTAAAATCATCGCGTGTTGTACCGGGGGGAATGTGGGCTTGTGCCTCCGGACGAGTTTTGTACGTGCGAGCTGCTGCGATCGCGCGGGCGATAAAATCGTCGCAAAAATGAGCCTCTGCGGGAAATTCCGGCGGTTTTTCTGGGGTGTCACCACTGATCACCTCGCCCAGTGTGGTGCCATGCGCCATGGAATAGGAGGTCGGAATCCCTTTGAGAACTGCCTCCAGAGCCGCCGAAGGAATCGGTTCCAGGATTTTCACCTCCTCAACTTCACCCTCTTGTTTCAAGAAGCAGGTGGCTAACCCTACCACTAAATAGTTATCCGCACTAACGTCAGGAGCATCCTGTAATGCTGTTGTGGTTGCCATATTTTCAGTGTCCTTAACTATTCCCAACCCAAACCAATCAGTTACTTGGGTTGCATTTTACCACCTTCTAGACTGGACATTCTTTATTGGTGAGTTAGACTGGGCAATCTCTTGCTGGAGAATGTAAAGAAACGTTGCAGATTTCTGGCAGGTTACCGTTAGCCCTGTAAGGTTGGGGGGCAGAGCATCGCCAGATGGCAATAAAGGTTTGAGTGCTGATTGCGAGCGGAATGAACTCGTGTTCGATTGTGCCAATTTTTGTAGGTTCACACAGCTAGCGGGGTGAACCACACCCAGGATAGAGGGAATGACTCAGCTTCATTGATTAAGATTTCAGGAAAGCAGCTAAGCTGTGCTGTAGATTTCTCATAGAACATCAATCAGTTGGGTTGGCTGGTGATTATGAAGAGGAGTAAAGACGCCTCAGGAAGTGACACACCGACACCAACTCGCGGGGTGCAGCCAGACTTAAGGTTGATTGTAGATAGACCGCAGGTGTTGTTGGAGGACGATTATGAACGCTCATGTATTTATCAAAGGCGATGAAGAGAATAGACAATGGATTCCCATGTCCCGCCGGAAACCCCAGCCTTTACCCATGATTACACTGACCCCTCGAACCCCTGACCACCTTTCGATTAAAAATTTACGCACCTCAGCTCAACGCCAAGCCAAACAGGGAGAGTACAGTAGTGCGATCGCGCTTTTGAGTCAGGCAATTAAACATCATCCTACCCACGCCATTGACTATAACAACCGAGGATTGATTTACTTCCAAATGGGTCAGCGTCAAAAAGCTTTAGACGATTACAACCGAGCTTTACAACTCAATCCCGAATTGGACAGCGCTTACAATAATCGCGGCAATTACTATGCTGCCATGGGACAATTAGCCAAAGCACTCGCCGATTACGAAAAAGCATTGGATCTCAATCCGCGTAATGTTCGCACTTGGATTAACCAAGCCATCACGTTTCGGGAATTAGGGCTTTATGACCTCGCTATAGAAAACCTCGACTTGGCTTTAATCCTGGGATGCCTACAAAACCACATCTATGCCGAACGAGGTCGTACCTATCATCTGCGGGGAGACTGGAACTGCGCGATCGCTGACTATCAACGCGCCCTCTCTCAACTCCCTGTGTCAGGAACCTCGGGTCGCCTGCGCCAGAAAGTTGAAACCTGGATGGGTGAGTTACTTGATCCCTTAAGCGCATGAATTCAAACCTCAACTGGGGGTTGAAAGTGTTCCCTGTTCCCTGTTCCCACCCCAGAATTTATTCAGCAGCCCCTATTTAGTTATCGGGCATGAGACGTCGATCTTCCCAGACGACTTGACGCTGATTTGGATCAACCCGATAACTTTGATCTTGCATAACTCGTCTAGCTTGTGCCGGATCAAACGCTTCGCCGAAGTCATTGCGGAGTTTCTGAACACGGCTTTGGGTGCGTTTCACTTCTGATCGTACTTCTTGCAACTTCGCCTTTTGGGACAGATGATAAGGCAACAGTTGTGCCAATCCCGCGATCGCGGCAGTACAAAGAATCAGATTTACCACTAATTTAACCGTAATTTCACCTGCCACAACGGAGTCGGAATGCCGCCGTGGACGACGCTCTTGGCGAGGAACCCTGCGGCGGGTTGGTAAAGGTTGCCGAGTGGGTCGAGAGGTTGGGATTGCATTCATCTCAAAAAAACTCGCTGGAGACTCCCGTTATCGTCTTTGATTTAGCGGCAGAGGAAAGCTCGGCAAAAAGTAATCGCTTCCCTTGTACAAAAGTTGGTAAGACCCCTACCGCCTTATTGACTAACGACGTTTGACGCGCCAGCGTTCGCCTCTCGTCTGGATAGTTACAGACTCGTGCTTTTAAACTGTACGCCTAGGGGCTAATGGAACGTATGTCCGTTGCCAAAAGGTTGACAATCGCTAACATTTTCGTCCGGCTTCATCCTGGCAGTGTCGGCACTCACCAGTCCACCGACTGACATGACCGAGCTGGTTGTCTAAAGTTCAGATCATAGACGAAGAGTTTTCCGCAGGCAATACTCTGCTGAGGATAGTCAGATACCTTACAGCATTTTGCTGCCATGATCCGAAATTATGAGATGAGGGGTGCAACTCAAACCGTATCCACAAGACAAGGGTTGACATCACACCCCTCATCCTCGCCAGTTCCCAGCCCGATTGAGAATGAGAACTACTTATAGAGTTCCGTAGCTAGACGGAAGGCTAAGATACCGGGAATGAGCGCTACGACGAGAGCGACGAAAACTTGGGTATCTGAAAGGGACATGGTTTACAAGCTCCTAATTAAACATCAATATGACCTTTAGTCTACTGGCTATTGCTCCGTTTTCGGCAGAAATTTTGGGCAACACGTTAAGATTAGTTAACAGAAGGAACCATAGTTGCCGAGCAAGTGCAGCTTACATCCTCGTCAATACTCGAAATCATTATTTATTTCATTAATGCTGGATCAAGTTTTTAAGTTACCGTTCAATCTAGGAATAGAAGCCCCCTTAGTCCTGCTGATTTTGGTTGCCCTCGAAGCGGTGCTGTCAGCCGATAACGCGATCGCGCTGGCAACAATTGCTCAAGGGTTAGAAGACAAGCAACTTCAGCGACAAGCGCTGAACTTTGGCTTGGTGGTGGCTTACATTCTGCGGATCAGTCTGATTCTGACGGCAACGTGGGTGGTCAAGTTTTGGCAATTTGAACTTCTCGGCGCGGCTTATTTGCTCTGGTTAGTCTTCGAGCATTTCACCTCCGAGGAAGATGAACAACATCACCATCATGGACCCCGATTTACATCACTGTTACAAGTAATTCCTCTGATCGCCATTACTGATCTAGCATTTTCCTTGGATAGTGTCACCACCGCGATCGCAATTTCTGACCAAATCTGGCTGGTTCTGGCAGGTGGCACTATTGGTGTGATTACCCTACGATTTATGGCAGGTTTATTCATCCGCTGGCTACAGGAGTATGCCAATCTGGAGGATGCAGGTTACATTACCGTCGGTATAGTCGGATTGCGACTTTTGGTTAGAGCGATTAATCCAGAATTCGTGCCGCCCGAATGGTTAATGATTACCATTATTGCCTTGATCTTCCTGTGGGGATTTGCCCAACGCACGAATGAAGCTGACAACTCACTACCAGAAGTTAATGAACAGCCTGAATAAGTCGGTGGGAAAAATTAAAGTTAATGGCGAGGATCGTCATCTGTCATTTGTTATACTCGCTCCCTTGAGAAGCAAACTACGTCATTTGTGATAATTGAACGGTTAGGTCGGGGCGGGTTTAGTTATATCAGGGTGACAACGAAACGTTAGTGGTAAAACCCGCCCCTACAAAAGATGTTTCATCAGAATGTCTCTGCTCCACCAGCTCCCCCAGCTTCCCCTGCTTCCCCAGCTCCCCCAGCTCCCCCAGCTCCCCTGTTCCCTCCCCTCACTACCTAACTATCGGGCATTATCCCGGCGATAATCGCGGCTAAAATTGCCACACCAAAGGCGACGCGATACCAGACAAAGATCCAAGTGTTTGAGGTTTGTAGGTAACGAATCAGCCACGCGATCGCAGCATAAGAAAATATGGCTGATGATATCACGCCCACGGTGAGAGGCATGAATCCCCCCTCCCCAACTCCGGATTCTAATAAATCCTTTAACTCGACTAACCCGGCTAGGGTAATCGCGGGGATACCCAGCAAAAAGGAAAAGCGGGCGGCTGTTCCTCTTTCCAATCTCATAAACAAGCCTGCTGTAATCGTTGAACCCGATCGCGATACGCCAGGAACAAGTGCCAAGGCTTGAGCAAATCCCATCAAGATGCCATCCTGCATACCCAACTTATCGAAATTGCGCTCTCTCGTACCGATCTTTTCCGCAACGCCCAACAGCAGCCCCATAAAAATCGAAGCACAGGCGATCGCGACGGTACTCCGCAGGGGCGAATTATCAAAATCGGGAATAAATATCTTAATTAACAAGCCACAGAAGACAATCGGTAAAGTACCTAAGCCGATACCCACCGCCATGCGAAAATCGTTGGCTTGGTAATCCTTCCTCTGAATCGCTTGAATTGTGCCTGTGGAAATTTGCCATAAGTCTGACCAAAAATACCACAGCACGGCGGCAATACTCCCCAGTTGAATGATTGCCGTAAAAGCCACCCCCGGATCACCCCAGCCTAATACCACAGGCACGACTTTTAAATGCGCTGTACTGCTAATCGGGATAAATTCCGTTAACCCCTGCACCATTCCCAGTACCAACGCCTGAACTATGTTCATCTGGGAGGTGGATTGGGTTGTGGGTACGGCGACGTCTGTGGGAATGGTGGTGCCAAAACTCTTCAACGGTATGGTGAGTAAGGCACTCAGAAGGCTAATCCTTAAAAATTTAGACCACCGCCACTGCAATTTGATCATGTAAGTAGTCGGATAAGTAGTCGGACATAATTCAAGTTGAGCATAAGGACAAGAGAACAGGGAACAGTCAGGAGCTGAGGCTTGTTAAAATTCCCAATCCCTAATTACTAATGACCAGTCACCCGCTTTAATCGGAATTCTGGCATAGCTTGATCGCGATCGCAAACTTTCTGGAGGTGCTAGCTATACCCTATAATAGGTCATATCCCCCTAGGGGGGATAATGCTCATGATATATTGAGATATGTAAACATAAGTAAAGAAAATTAAACAAATCGTGTTTCGCAATAGTATGTTTTCTGATACATCCTCCAACTACTCCGATCCATCAGAAGAGGTTTGGCTTTTGAGGTCAATCCGTAGCCCCCTGAATGGTCTAGGGATAGGCTCAAAAGCTAGAGTTCAAGGCTGGTGGCTGTTTGCTGCTGCCTCATTTCTGGTTTCTGTCCCTGTGTTTGTGCAAGCGCCATTAGTCCGGCAACTTCCCTGGTTGAGTTTACTGTTGACCTTAGGATGGATCTGGCTGGGATTCAAGCTACTGGCGCGTCCAGAGATGCGAGTATGGGGAGATTTGTTACTGGGTTTTAGTTGGTGCTGGCTAGCCGGTTCAATTTATTGGGGCTGGCTGCGGGCTGAACCGCTGTTACATTTACCCATCGAAGCCATTGGTCTACCGTTTGCCCTGTGGGGGTTATGGCGGGGTAGAGGCGCTGTAGGTAATTTGTTTTACCTGGGTTCTCTGTTCGGGACGGCTCTCACCGATGTATATTTTTATTTAACGGATTTGATTCCCTACTGGCGTCAAATCATGGACGTTGATCCAGCCTTGATCACCCCGATCTTGCAAGAGGCGATCGCACAAGTACAAACCCCTTGGGGAATTAGCTGGGCAGCGGTTTTAGGATGTACACTAGGATTAGTAGGATGTGGGGCATTGACCCGAGGGCGATTGCCGTGGTGGGCATTTAGTGGGGCAGTATTGAGTACAATTTTGGTAGATAGCCTATTTTGGCTAGCAGCTACACTGCAATAAAAGCTCATGAATGTCTACAGTAAACAAATATTGACATCAAACCATAAGGGTAGTGAAGTTTCCGGAATCACTCGTTTGGCTTCAGAATGCATCTACTAGGATATAGACTTAATCCTCTGTTTATTTTTTAACCCGTCGTTGCTTCTGTGCCTGTGGTGACTCTACGATCCACTCCCTATTTACTTCTACCGACTGAGACAGGTAACCGCTACCTCCCCCTGGTGGGTAGTAATTGCTGGACAGTTGGTCGCGGAGATGATAACAATTTTGTCCTCTCTGATCGTTGGATTTCCCGAAATCACGCGATGTTACAGTGTACTGAAACTGGTGATTTCTATCTAATTGATTTGGGAAGTCGCAATGGTTCTTTCGTGAATGGACGCCGAGTGAGTATTCCGGTGACATTACGAAATGGCGATCAGCTGATGTTTGGTCAGACTGAACTGGAATTTCATTCACCATCCGATACCCGTACCCGCGATTATAGCCAACCCGCAAGTAGTGAAACCCTAACCTCTACGTTACATGTGCGCCGCCTCATGTCGGTGATGGTGGTGGATATCCGTGACTTTACGGTTCTAACTCGCCAACTGGATGAAAAGATTCTCTCTGCCGTGATTGGCACCTGGTTTCGCCAATCGGGAAATATTATCCGCAAATCGGGAAGTTGGGTGGATAAATATATTGGCGATGCGGTGATGGCAATTTGGTTTCATGGGCATAAAGGGGTGAGTAAAGACGAAGCCATGAATGTGTTGCAAGCGGTTAGCGATTTGCACCGGATGACGGCATCCCTTTCCAGTCAGTACCCCCTACCTTTCCCGCTACGCATTGGTACGGGAGTGAATACGGGTTATGCGATGGTGGGAAATACGGGCAGTGGAGATCGCCCTGACTATACTGCAATTGGCGATACAGTGAATGCGGCGTTTCGTCTGGAGTCGGCGACGAAACAAATTGGTCTGGATATTGCTTTGGGAGAAGATACCTATAGCTATCTGGAACAGCTAGGATACAACAACCTGGGCTTTAAACAACATATTGTTAGCCTGAAAGGGTATGAGAAGCCAACCACTACCTATGCGGGAACCTATGCTGATCTGAATAAGTTCTTAGCGACTCGCTGTTCGGAAAACTTGACTTAAACCGGGTTAAATCGGTCTGAGTTGTGATACCTAACCTGGAAAACCTCGGCAAACTTGGCAATTACTATGGGGCGGACTTGGTCTACGGTAATATTAGGAATAAACTGGGCAAGACTACCCACTGGTTTATCGGCAATTCCACAAGGGACAATGCGCTTAAACCCGCTTAAGTCGGGGTCAACATTTAGGGCAAAGCCGTGCATGGTAATCCAACGACTAACTTTAATGCCAATGGCGGCAACCTTGCGTCCCTCAAGCCAAACACCAGTCATCCCGGTTTCGCGATCGCCTTTGAGTCCATAAACCGCCAACACTTCAATTAAGACGGCTTCTAACTGTCGCAGATACCAATGTAAATCTTGCTGATAATATCGTAGATTGAGAATGGGATAGCCGACGAGTTGACCGGGACAATGGTAAGTGACTTCACCTCCCCGTTCGATGCGGTGAACCTCCCAATCAGCTTCTGTAGGGTTGAACTTGAGGAAGTCTAAACTTGCACCTTGACCTAAAGTATAGACTGGTGGATGTTCCATTAATAAGAGAACATCATCAAGGGTGGGATCGTTAATCCGTTGTGACAGGAGCGATCGCTGTTGTTCCCAGGCGACGGTATACGGTATAAGTCCTTGATTGTATAGTAAGCATTGACGTTGTGCCATTCACGTCCTATTCTCTGAAGATAACTTACCTATTATGAAAGACAAACTTATCTATTGGGTAAATCAGTTATTAGTTGCTGATTTCTTCCTGGTTTTATTCAGCTTCTTCTGGTTCGCGATCGCGCTGTTGGGGCGATCGATTGGTGTTTCACTGGGATTAGACCTGTGGTATAGCTTGTGGAACCCTGTCTTTACACCCGCGATCGGTCTTTTAATGGCAGGTGCGCTGTTCACTGGACTGATGAACCAGATTAACAAGCGTTTGAATTCAGATTGAACGAAATAGTTAAGCGCAGTCCCCAGGAGTGCGAAACGAAGATAATAAGCGGCAGCATCCTTAGTCTGGTTTTTCCTGATTTTTCACATATAGCAGTAGACACATCGATTAGGACTTTCGGCACCATTGTTCCAGACGCGCCATGGCGCGTCTCTACATAAATGATGTGTCCTAACCGCCATGGCGGTTGCTATACTTTAGGAGTTTGTCTAGGGTTGCCCTGGCTCCTACTGTAATTAGGGCATAGCTAAGCTGTTATGCATTTAAATTGGGTATTAGTAGCGAGCAAGATGCAAAGCCTGCGGCATGGCTTCGCTAAACGCACTACAAGGATTTCACCATTATTGATATTAAGGTTTAAATGTCGAACAGCTTACTAGCCCAAAACATAGGTGATGCAAGGTGTTTCCATCAAAAACCATGGAAAAAGTCGGCACACCAGGGAAGGAGCAAGAGAATCCGGTTCCCCTTCTCCCCACGGAGGGAGAAGGGGTTAGGGGATGAGGGGGAATTCCGAGTCTCTAATCTTCTCCAGAGTCTCGTTATACAAATCTGTTTCAATCCCTGATAGGGATTCAGGGGAATTCCGAGTCGCCCAAGAGTTGATTCCAATTGAGCCGATATTCGTTTCAATCCCTGATAGGGATTCAGGGGAATTCCGAGTAGTCAGTATTCGATTCAGTTTTATCCAGTTGATCCGTTTCAATCCCTGATAGGGATTCAGGGGAATTCCGAGGCTGCACTGCTCGACTACCTAGAGGATCTGGAGGTTTCAATCCCTGATAGGGATTCAGGGGAATTCCGAGGGCGGTCATCTGTAAGCCTGAGACTATGTAGTTATCAAGGTACAGTTGCGCGACTGATAAAAATAATAGCATTTCAGGCATCAAGTTTGACAAGAGCCTATTTATACAATTCGCTGAAAACCAGTTACAGTATACCTTTCAGGAATTGCGCGGCTGAGATTTTACGGCAATGGTGTTCAACCCCTGATACACCAAGCGATTCAGCCATTTTTCTAGAGCCGCCTCAAAAAACACCTACACATCCGCGCTATTGGCAAACTTGATACGCTCACCCATCTGCCAGTAGCGACCGACCTCTCCATTTTAGTACACCAAGTCATCGATTTATCTATCCCAATATCTCAAAAAATCCCTAAAATGTCGCATTTTACCAAATAAGTGGGAACACTCTAGCTAAATCCAGTAGGATTTGTCCTGCACTTGATCACCGATAGGCTATGGCAAGACGTTCGCTCAAAGCATCTACAGAAGGCATCCAAAAAGCCAAACAAGCGTTCCTGCGTAAGGGATGGACACAGGAATACTTAGCCGGAGAAGTAGGTTTAGAAACTCGTCAGCCGATTTGGAAATTTTTTAAGGGGAAACCTGTTGATCATCACGTTTTTATCGAAATTTGCTTTCGCCTCGATCTTGATCTCGACGAAATAGCCGCGTTACCGTCAACGGCTAACCCCCACCCCAAGCCGAATGTTCAAACGATTGACAATGATATTAATACTCTCGTCAATCAAGTGCGACAAAAGCATCATGATAAACTGCACCATCAATGTGGAACCCTACGTCTATTAGATATTACCCGACCGATTGATTTAGATGAACTCTATGTCGATGTTAATATCCTCGAAGAAATTAGCAGTCAACGATGGCTCGACCTCAATGATCTACAAGGCGACAAATCAAAAGACTTTGATCGCTTGGGCTTAGGCAATGTTCGACTGGAAGGGCTTGCCGGACTCAAAGCCGTGGAACGATATGGCAAATTAATGGTATTAGGAAAACCTGGTGCCGGGAAAACCACATTTTTACAACATTTGGCGATTCAATGTAATACGGGTAAATTTAAACCGGAACAGGTTCCCATTTTTATCCGCCTGAAAAACTTTGCCGAGGATGCTTGTTGTGAAAATAATGGGAATCTTTTTAACTATATTACCCAAGAATTTGAGCGTTGCCAGGTGACAGCCCCAGAGCTGGAAACGGTTTTAAATCAAGGCAGAGCATTGCTCTTACTCGATGGCTTGGATGAAGTGCCAGATAGCTGGAGTGATGCCGTCATTCGCCAGATTCGCCAGCTAGCCGACCACTATTATAAAAACCAGATTATTATTACCTGTCGGATTGCCGCTAAAGAATACAGGTTTCCCGGCTTTACTGAGGTCGAACTGGCTGACTTCAAACGCCCTCAACTTGAACAGTTTGTCAAAAATTGGTTTATCGCCGTTGCCCGGAATAAACCTGCATCAGGATTAAAAAAGGCGGCGCTATTTCTGGAACAGTTAGAAAGTCCCGAAAATCAACCGATTCGAGAACTGGCAACGACGCCCGTTCTGTTAAATCTGAGTTGTTTAGTCTTTCAAACTAAAACAGAATTCCCCAAAAAACGCTGTGATCTCTACAAACAAGGACTTGATCTGCTGCTGATTCGCTGGGACGAAGCCAGAGGGATTAAACGGGATGATATTTATCGTAATTTATCCTTATCCCATAAGCTACAATTGCTGAGTCAGATAGCCGCCATAACATTTGAGCAAGGGGATTACTTCTTTACCGAAAGCACCCTCGTCCACCTAATTGGTGACTATTTACAGCAACAGTTAGGCGATCGCCTGGATCTGGCTACCCTAGAATTAGATAGTGCGGCGGTGTTGAAATCCATTGAGGCGCAGCATGGTTTATTAGTTGAACGGGCGAGGGGAATTTATTCGTTTTCTCATTTAACCTTTCAAGAGTATTTTACAGCAAGGGCAATTGTCGCTAATGCTGAAACCTCTATTCCCCAGTTATTGTCCCATTTCACCGAAAAACGCTGGCGAGAAGTGATTTTACTCACTGCCCAGATGTTACCCAATGCTGATGGAATGATACAGTGCCTCAAGCAACAGATTGATGCTTTAGTTGTGGCAGAGGTAGAGAAGCCGCACAAAAACGAGCGATCGCCCGCCAAATTGTCCCCTGCTGAACCCACCGCCCAGACGTTACCAGGGCTACTTGACTGGGTGCGAAAAAAAGCCTTGACTGTCACCACCTCCTATAAATCGGCGGCTGTTCGGGCTTTTTACTTAACCCTTGCTTTACCCCCCAATCATCGACTCGCGGGTGACTCCACATTAGCCTTAGCCATTGATCCTAGACTCGCAGGTGAATTAGCTGGGGATATCGGATTAGATTTAGCCTTAACTCAAGCATTAGCCGTTGCGATCGCGCTGACTCCTGATCTGGTTGATGATCGACTCAATGCCTTACACCTTGCCCTTGAACTCGACTATCTAACCCAAGATACTCCACTTAGTACCGCACTCCGGCAATTGAAACAGCAGTTGCCTAACTGCCAAGACGATAAAGATAAGATTCAGCAGTGGTGGCGTCAGCATAGTCAAGAGTGGGTAGCACAGTTGCGATCGGTAATGATTGACCATCGAAATATAGGGTATGAATGGCACTTGGGTGCGCTATGGCAAAAACGGTTTGATTCCTATGATTATGCCAATCGGTTAATCGTAGACTGTCTCAAGAGTAATTGTCAGCTCACAGCTACTGTAAGACAAGAGATTGAGACAACGTTATTATAGGGATTGCTGAAAGAAG
The DNA here is from genome assembly GCF_040217205.1 of Coleofasciculus sp. A1-SPW-01. Lineage (NCBI taxonomy): Bacteria > Bacillati > Cyanobacteriota > Cyanophyceae > Coleofasciculales > Coleofasciculaceae > Coleofasciculus > Coleofasciculus sp. A1-SPW-01. Next base: position 39,079 of record NZ_JAVJNP010000018.1, read on the forward strand.
TTGTCCAACACGCCCAATCACCCTGAGTCGATGGATAGGTGATATAGTCTAATCAGCAAAAATACTTAGTTAAACAAGAACCTATGACTTTTTTGCAACTTGCCGTCATTACCTGTCTCACCTTTGTGTTGATCAAATTTACCGCCTCTGTCTTTGGCTATGGCAATAATCGCTTCTTGAATAGCTTGGTTACAGCCATCCTCGCTATTTTTGTCACCTTTGAACTGGTGAAGCTGCTACAGGCAGTCTTCATTAAATTAGGATAGGGCGGTTAAAACCGCATCTACACAAACAAAACCTGCCTTCGCAGGTTTCTAAATCGTGATGTTTTCCTACACGCTCCCCTACAGGTACAGTATAGGCGTCCTTTGTCGCCGTTTTAGAACCCACATTCGGCAGATATTTAAACGAGATTCATAGCGGTGAATTTGAACAAACACAAGCCGACGATGCTGTAGGGGCGACTCGCCTGCATCAATGAACACTACCCATCCACTCAATTGTATCGGGTCGCCCTTTACTTAAATGGCGCATGAATTCCAAACCCGCGATCGCATCCGACCCAACCCCGACAGAAGAAGGATGTACCATAAAACAATACCCAGACTTTCACGGTATGTGGCGCAATGTTTGTAGGGGCGGGTTTCACTATTATCTTTTCGGTTGCACCCAGATGTAACTAAACCCGCCCAGACGCGCCATGGCGCGTCTGGGCTATTGTAGAGACGCGCCATGGCGCGTCTCTACGTCCCGTGAACAATCACAAACAATACCCCCTTTCCCACAAGCCAATGGTGAAGCAGTTTTGGCGCTGGCTGATGCGGCTAATTCAGCCCCTATTACCCCCCTTCCTCAAACAGAAACCACACAGGCGGGTGAAACGTCAACGCCTCAGTGATGCAGACTATCAGCAGCTATTTGGGCAACTGCTAACTGGGATAAGTCAGGGATGGAAGCGATTTGACAGAAGGAGAACTTTGTTAAATGACACCACCAGAAGGACGGGATATTAATGAATATTTAGTGCAGCAATGGCTTCATCAGGGATGTAAATACCTGCTGGAGTTAGGGCAGTTTCAACAAGCATTTGCCTTTGTTGAGAAAGCCATTCACATCAAACCTGACTTCTACGAAGCGTGGGTATACCGGGGTGTGGTGCTGGCTTATTTAGGAGAATATGAAAAAACTATCGCATCTTGGGACAGAGCCATTCAAATCAAACCTGACGACCACGAAACTTGGAATAACCGGGGTGTGTTACTGGCTCAGTTAGGTAAATATGAATTAGCGATCGCATCTTATGACAAAGCCCTTCAAATCAAACCTGATTACTACGAAGCTTGGAACAGTCGGGGCATGGCTCTGGATAACCTAGGGCAATATGAAGCAGCACTCACTTGCTATGATCAAGCCTTGAAAATCCAACCCGATTGCCACCAAATTTGGTGCAATCGCGGCTTACCCCTGTTTAACTTAGGACGATATGAAGAAGCGTTTGTCTCTTCTGAAAAAGCCCTTCACATTCAATCCGATTGTGTCAATGCTTGGAACACACGAGGTGAAGCACTAGCTAACTTAGGAAAGTATAAAGAGGCGATCGCATCTTTTGACAAAATCCTTCAATTCAAACCTGATCAACACAAAGCTTGGCACAACCGGGGCACTTTACTGTCCAATAATTTACAACGACATGAAGAGGCGATCGCCTCTTTTGACAAAGCCCTTCAAATCAAACCTGATTTCCACGAAGCTTGGCTAAACCGAGGGGTTGCTGCTGGAAAATCCCGACACTATAATCCCGAAGCGGCGACTTTTTTACAGTTCCAATTCCCTAATACCTCCCCAATCTTGCCCAATCCCATTCTGACTCAACGGGGTTATCAAGGGGCATTGTTATCTTTTCAAGAAGGCTTAAAGCATTGTCTCCAAGACACCCACCCCGAAGGTTGGGGACAATTGCATCAAGCAATAGGAAACGCCCACTATCAGCAAGGAAAGTACCAGCGCAATTACCGCGACTATTGGCATAAAGCCGTAACCGAATATCACCAAGCCTTGATTACCCTCACCCCAGACGCCTATCCTGAACTACATTTAAAGGTTATCCAAGACTTAATTCGTGTCTTATTGGGCTTAAACCAAGACACAGAAGCCAAAAAATGGCGCAAACAAGGCTTAAAGGTATTCCATAATTTATTAAATAGTCAAAATTCCACATTCCAGAAACGCCGACTCCTGGCTGAATTCCTCCCTTTCTCTCAAATCGGGGTCGATGTTTTAGTTGAAGAGGGTGAACCTATCTTGGCATTAGAAACCGCCGAAACAAATAAGAATCTCTATCTCACCTGGATACTTGATGCCCGCAAAGAAACCACGCTTAGTCCCGATTATCGCCAGATTCAATCTCTCACTAATCCCACAACCGCGATTGTTTATTGGCATCTGAGTCCAAATGCTCTGACGACGTTTATTATTAAACACAATAGCGAGAATCCGATTAGTATTGATGCGTCTTTCTCCCCGTCGGGGGAAGTTAGGGGGATTAAACCCTTAGAAGATTGGATTAAAATCTGGGATGACTCCTATCAAGAGTATCGGAAGAATCCCCCCCAGCCCCCCGTGCAAAAAAAGCGAAGCAACATCTGGCTTCCCCCTTTTGAAGGGGGACGGGAGGGGGATCGAAAAGGGGGACGGAAGGGGGATAAAATGGATGAGCAAGAATTGGGACAATCTTGGCAGGATAAATTGCCGAACTTACTCGAAGAATTACAGCATATCCTGAATATTCCCGCAATTTTAACTCAACTGAATCCCGAATCCATCCCCAATCCCACCCCTCAAATTCAAAATCTAATTCTGATTCCCCACCGCGATTTACACCGCTTCCCCCTCCATGCATTATTTCCCGATACATTTACGATTACCTATCTCCCCAGCGCCCAAATTGGACTCAATTTACATAACCGTGGAGAGATACACCCTATTTTGCCCCTACTGATTGATTCTCCCCCTCACCAAAACTGTAAATCGCTTCCCAACGCCGTTATTGAATCAGCCGCAATTGCCCAATTGTTCCCCAATTCTCAGCGCATTTCCGGTAAGCAAGCCACGAAAACCACGGTTACTAATGCCCTTAACGGAAATTACACTATCTTCCACTTTAGCGGACATGGAACGTATGAGTACGAGACACCCCAAAACTCAGCCTTACTCCTCAATCATCAGGATAAATTAACGATTAATGATATCCGTCAGCTTTGCTTAAATTCCTATTACCTCGTCACTCTCGCCGCCTGTGAAACGGCGCTCACTGGAAGAGAAACGATTGAAAAGGATTATGTAGGATTAGTCAGTGCGTTTGTTTATCAAGGGGTTTCCCATGTCTTGAGTACGCTGTGGATAATTCTTGATGATATAAGTAGTTCGCTGTTCATCGTTTATTTTTACTGTCAACTGAAAAAAGGGAAACCGCCTGGGGTAGCGTTGACGAAGACTCAAAAGTGGTTAAAGAATCTCACCTATCAGGAGTTGGCGCGATATTATCAGGAGTTTGAGCAACAACTACCGAAAGAAGAAAATACCCTCCGCCCCAAGATTAGAATAGAATTGGGCAAAATCCGTGACATGGAACCCGATAAGCAGCAAGCAAAACCATTTCAACATCCCTATTATTGGGCGGCGTTTACGATTACAGGTGCGCCACCCGATAATTCATGATACCCGTAGGGGCGCACCGACGTGCATTGGTGTCAACTTAAGGTAGAAAACTAATACAGGGCGAGCATTTCACCCTCATCCCCTAACCCCTTCTCCAGACCCCCCTCGTTCCCCCCTACCCCCCTCGTTCCCCCCTCGTTCCCCCCTACAAGAGGGGGGAGGACAGAGGATGCTTCGCTTTTTTTGCAGGGGGGAGGACAGAGGATGCTTCGCTTTTTTTGCACAGGAGAAGGGGAATTGGAATATAACACCTTTCTTGCTCCCCTCTCCCCGGCGTGCTATGCATTACCCACATCTTTCTTAAACATTGTGCGATCGCGTCACGATCTGGCGGGACTGAGCGCAATTGTGTAGTCCAAGTCAGTA